>NZ_KV807713.1:0-45136 GCF_001812125.1 Streptococcus sp. HMSC071D03 | reverse complement strand
CCAAAATGGAGGATCAGGTTGGGCTTACTTTGGCATGCTTAAATATCAAAAAATTAGTGAAATGGATAGGAAATATCCCTTTTTATTTTTCTCAAATTCAGATTTTTGAATAGAATATCAGATGATGAGACAAACTATTTTTGAAAAGAGAAAAAAACAAACGCCAAAAATGACGTTTGTCTTCGTTCTGAAGGAAGCTGATTTGCTTCCTTACTTTTTATTAGTTATTCAAGGCTGCTGCCATTGTAGCTGCAACTTCTGCTTCAAAGTCGTTTGCAGCTTTTTCGATACCTTCACCAACTTCAAAGCGAGCGAACTCAACTACTGAAGCGTTAACTGATTCAAGGTAAGCTTCAACTGTCTTGCTGTCATCCATGATGTAAACTTGTGCAAGAAGTGTGTAAGCTTGGTCAACTTTAGTGTTGTCAAGCATGAAGCGATCCATTTTACCTGGGATGATTTTATCCCAGATTTTTTCTGGTTTACCTTCTGCAGCCAATTCAGCTTTGATAGCTTCTTCAGCTTGAGCGATTACTTCATCAGTCAATTGAGCTTTAGATCCGTATGCCAAGTGTGGAAGAGCTGGTTTACCAACCATAGCACGGCTTTCATTATCTTGGTCGATAACGTGGTTCAATTGTGCCAACTCATCTTTAACAAATTGCTCATCCAATTCTTTGTATGAAAGAACTGTTGGTTTCATAGCAGCGATGTGCATTGAAATTTGTTTAGCAAGTGCTTCGTCTCCACCTTCGATTACAGAGATAACACCAATACGTCCACCGTTGTGTTGGTATGCTCCGAAGTGTTGTGCATCTGTTTTTTCAATCAAAGCAAAGCGACGGAATGAGATTTTTTCTCCGATAGTCGCTGTTGCAGACACATAAGCTGCTTCAAGAGTTTCACCTGAAGGCATTGTCAAAACAAGTGCTTCTTCGTTGTTAGCTGGTTTTCCTTCAGCGATTGCTTTAGCTGTTGCGTTTACCAACTCAACAAATTGAGCGTTTTTCGCAACGAAGTCAGTTTCAGCATTTACTTCAACAACTGCTGCAACGTTACCGTCAACATAAACACCAGTCAAACCTTCTGCAGCAACACGGTCAGCTTTCTTAGCTGCTTTTGCCATACCTTTTTCGCGAAGCAATTCAATCGCTTTTTCGATATCGCCTTCCACTTCAACCAATGCTTTTTTAGCGTCCATAACACCAGCACCAGATTTTTCACGCAACTCTTTTACAAGTTTAGCTGTAATTTCTGCCATTTTGATTCTCCTATATTTTTTAAAAATAGGAGAGCCGGGCTAAGCCCCGCCCTCCTAGGTAATTACTATTTGTATAAATTAAGCATTGTCGCCTTCTACAACTTCAACGATTTCTTCAATTGAGTCTGCTTGAGCTTCTGAAGCTGCAAATTCTGCTTCAACTGCTGCAACAGCATCTTCACCTTGGCGACCTTCAATGATAGCGTCTGCCAATTTAGCTGTAATCAACTTAACTGCGCGGATAGCGTCATCGTTAGCTGGGATGATTACATCGATATCGTCTGGATCAGTGTTTGTGTCAACCATCGCTACAACTGGGATTCCCAATTTTTTAGCTTCTTTAACAGCGATTTGCTCTTTATGTGGGTCAACTACGTACATTACATCTGGGATACGAGGCATATCTTCGATACCACCCAAGAATTTTTCAAGACGTGCACGTTGTTTATTAAGAAGTGCAACTTCTTTCTTAGGAAGAACTTCAAAAGTTCCATCTTCTTCCATACGTTTGATTTCTTTCAAACGAGCGATACGTTTTTGGATTGTTCCCCAGTTTGTAAGAGTTCCACCCAACCAACGGTGGTTGATGAAGTATTGACCTGAACGTACTGCTTCTTCAGCAACTGCATCAGCTGCTTGTTTCTTAGTACCAACAAACAATACAACTGCATCGTTAGCTGCAGCATCACGCATGAAGTCGTATGCTTGGTCAGCGTATTTTACAGTTTGTTGCAAGTCGATAACGTGGATTCCGTTACGCTCAGTGAAGATGTACTTAGCCATCTTAGGGTTCCAGCGACGAGTTTGGTGACCAAAGTGCACACCAGCCTCAAGAAGTTGTTTCATTGAAATTACTGCCATGAGTATTTCTCCTTTTTGTTTTTTTCCTCTTCTTGATTTCAGCTTGCAAAACGACCCGAAGGCAACAGCTTCACAATTCATCAAGAATGAGTATTATCGTTTACACGACAAGTTACATTATATCATAGTTGAACCTTTTTTTCAAGTAATTGTGCTAGTTTTTCCTTCATAACGTAACTTCCCAACTGAAATTTTAAAAAAATTTATCAACTTTAAATAAAAAACATCCCAACATAAATTGGTTACTGCTAAATGTGCAATAACCGCTTATGTTGAGACTCAGATAAATACAAAATATTTCGAGTTGATAACTTAAATGTTTTGATATGAAAGAATCTACTTTATATTTTTTATAGCAAGTATCATATCTTCATACTATATGTTATCAAAAAAACAATTACTAAAGATTAAACTTGCCAATAAGTCTTTGACTTTCTACTTGCTACTTCGAAGTTTCTTACGGATTTTATAGGCTATATTAAACAAGAAATACAATGAGCTAGTTGGGTAATTAAACTCACCAGCAAATTCCTCGATAGTGGGATTAAACTTAGATTTAAAATTAAATAACCCACCCTCTAAGTTGTTTTCAATTCCACCCATATTATGAGTTTCTGCCCCGCGTTCAAATGAATGTTGAGCAGTCTCAAACCATGTTGGAATAGCAGGTTGATAATGTCTAAATTCCTCATTCATTCCAGCATATAAGTTCTCAGAAGTTTTCCCAAATTCGATGGTCAAAGTTCCAGACAATGGAACGACACTGTCCCCTCTATCAATATGGCTCTTAAGAAAAGAAATTTCTTCCTCTAATCGTTTTCTCTCTTGCTGATTCTCTTTTATTTTGCCTTCTTTCGTTTTATCAGTGAATTTCTGTGCTATTTTAAGATTTTTTTCCAGTTGCTGCTCAACTTCTTTCAGTCTATTAGGTAAATCTAAATAGCTCAGTGTGATAAAGGAATGATCAGAATAAGTAGTCAATAACTTCTGATAATAATCTTTTCCTCGTAAACTGATACTCTTACGAGACTCTGTTTTCTTCATTAAAAATGAAAATTCATCTAATAAATCAAGTCCACCGAATTTCACTTCCAATCCTTTATTTCTTGCAGTTCGAATTGCCTGTCGAGTAGATTTGGACAGTTGATCCAGCGAGAAGTTTTCTTTATGAATATTAGCTTGAAAACGAGGTTGGATGTTTTCTGCCATATCCTTTGTCAATCCTGTCCAATGAACTTTATTTTTTTGCAATTTCTCAACAATTTCAAAAGTTTTAGAATTTTGAATAGTTTTTTGGTCGATCAGACTTCGACTAATAAAAAGGCTTGGATCAAATTTAACCATTATTGCATTGCTTTTTTTAGCAATTTTTTTCAATGTTAAAATCACAAATTTCAGAAGTTCTTTATCTTCATAATTAATAACTGGGCCTCTTGGAATATAGAACATGGAAAAACCTAATGGAAGAGGCTGAATTAAGATGTTCGCTACTCCAACTAGTTGATTCTCTTTATAAAAGCCAACTCTCTCGTTTCCCCAAGTATCCTTTATCTTGGACCAATCACTACTCTGCAATAAATTTCCTTGAGGATGATTTTCTAAAAACAAATCCCACTCTTTGGCATCAACATTCATTTTATAAGTAAACATAATTCCAGTACCAACTCTCTTAAAAACATATTATTTCGTTAGATAAACATATTTATCCTAGCTACATATCCGATAATTTTCTTCCCATCTTTAATTCCATAATGACAAAAACATTCTGATAAAAATTTTTTATTAATACCATACAAAGGGTGAGATTAATAAAACCTCACCCTAAATTTAGTAATAATTAATATGTTAGTTTGGATAAATGTATCTTACTGTACCACGTGATGCTGTAGGATTAAACCATCCACGATAATTTCCGATTGGTTGAGTTCCACTACCATCATAGTTACATTCTGAAACTTGAATACGCGTTGTTGACTCAACAGCAGTAACAACTGCTACATGCCCGTATCCACCATCATCCCAACAAGCAATCGCACCAACTTGTGGTGTAGAACCTGTACGGAAACCTGCTGCTGCTGCACTAGTAGCCCACTGACCACCATTACCCCAATAATCACCAGCCCATGGAGCCAAAGTCTTAGCACCCCATGTACATTGACCTACAGGGTAACTTGAAGCATTTGAACTATAAGTTGGTCGTTGACTTACAGTAGTTGCTGCAGGTGTGTAACTTGAATAATCATCTGATGAAGAACTTGAAGTTGCTTGTACTTGTGCAGCAAAGGTTGTGTTGGCTGAAGCTGCAAGTGATTGTTGTTGACTTGCTTGTTTAGCTTTATAAGCTGCCTCTGCCTCTGCTGCTGCTTTGGCTTCTGCCTCTGCTGCTGCTTTTTTCTCTAACAAGCTAGCTTTTTCATTTTCTGCTGTAGCTTTTTCAGCTGCAAGATTTAACTCAGCTACTTTCAATTCTGCTTGTTTTGTCGTCAAAGCTTGAGCATCGTCAGCAAGCGTTTGTTGGTTAGCAATGACTGTATTGATTGCTTCGTTGTTTGCAACTTGTTTTTCAGAAATAGCTTTCTTATCTTCTTTTTGTTGCTGCAACATTTTATTGTTTGCTGATACGATTTCACTCATAGCTGCTACACGAGAAATAGCTTCTGTAATTGAGTCAGAGTTAATAATCGTATTGATGTAGCTTGTAGCAGTTCCGTTCGTTTGTGCACTACGAGCTTGGTTTTCAAGCGATGCATTACGAGCTACAATATTTTTTGAAAGCTCTGCGATTTCACCTTCAAGTTTTTTAGATTCTTCTTGAAGTTTTTCGTTTTCAGATTGCAATTTTTCTTGCTCTGATTGAATAGCTGAAACTTTAGTTTGAATTTCGTCTACTTGTTTTTGAGCTTCTTTCTGTTGAGCTGTCAAGTTACTAATTTTACTATCTTGAGCAGCAATTTTTTCATCTGTTGTATTTGCTTTAACACTTGAAAGAACAGCTCCTTGTGAGACTAATACTGTACTTAACAAAAGTGATGCTAGGATTTTTTTCTTCATAAGTGTGAATACTCCTTCTTTTAAGACAATACTAGTATATCAAAAAAAGGCCTAATAAATATTACGCCTTTATTACAGTTTTATTTCTTTCTTATAGATATATTTTTTCAAAAATAAACTGGAAAACTAACATCCATAGACAGTTTAATATCATTGACGGAACTAGACCATAAACGATAAAGACTGTTATACTTTCAGCAGTTAAGCCAATCATTTGCGCTAGAAGAAAACTACCAAATTCAAAAGAGAAAGTCATCATTAAAATAGCTAATAGTCTAGTCCATCTATTTGATAAAATAATCGCATTATTTTTATAAATGATTGCACCAATAATCACAAAAAGAAGACTAGCAATCCCTACTAAATGGAAAAAATAAATATCGTATATAAGACCAATAAATAAGCAATAAACTAAAAATAGGTACTCTGATACTTCTATAGTTTCAAACAACAAGAAGATGAAGATAATGTGGCTCACAATTTGAAAATGTGGAAAAAAACTATTTACAAATTGCCCTAAATGACTGTCTATTAAGACAACTGTAGGCAAAAGTAAAAACATTCCTATCTGCTTCAACAGTCTCATGATGGGTTCCCCACTAACTCTACGACTTTGGTATTCATTGAATTAGACTGAAGTTTGACTAACACCTCTCTTGTCAGATAGTCATTGCTATGCGTCACAGATTCGACCTCACCTACTGGAATGTCAGTAGCATTAAAATTACCAAGACCACCAGTTACGACCTTATCGCCTTTACTAATGTCGCTACTACTATTTAACTGACTAATTTTCAGTAAATCTTTTTCCTTATCGTAGCCAATGATAATACCATATATACTAGTAGAATCGTGTTGGATTTTAACGGAGATTTTCTCCGTATTTTCCGCGTTGGTCAATAAGTTGACCACAGTAGAGTTATCTTCAATCTTTCCCACGCTTCCAATTAGTCCCCCACCAGCTATAACAAGCATATTGCTTGTCACGCCTTGTTGAGAACCTGCATCAATTGTCAACTCTTGTTTCCAGGTTGCAGGAGTTCTCATGATGACGTCAGAAGCAATTAACTTGGTTGCATTCAATTTTGACTTCATATCCAATAACTGACGTAGTTGCTCATTTTCTTCCTTCAAACTGTCTGCTTCATTCGTTTCCTTCTTCATCTGATAGAGTTCTTTTTTGAGAGTTTCATTCTCGTTATAGGTTCTGGTCAAACGACCTAAATCAGATTTTACGGAAGAAAGCCATCGAAAAGGCTTTTGCACTATTCTATCGGCTAATGAAATTCCATCTCCAGCTTTTGTTACAACTGCACTTGATTGTGTTGTTACTAAAAAAACGGATACTACTAATACAACGACAAATAGAACAATGATATATTTTGATTTTTTAAAACGGTTCATACCTCTACCTTATATTACATTCTAAGATTTTAGCAAAAATAGAATTGCACCCAATACACAAACAAATAATAGCGCTATACTGTCTCTGTTCATCCAATTTAACTGTCGATACTGACTGCGTCCATTCCCACCTTGATACCCCCTAGCTTCCATGGCTGTAGCAAGAGAGTCCGCTCTTTTCAAACTGGTAGCGAACAAAGGAATCAAAATAGGAATCATAGCCTTAACCTTTTGAATTACATTTCCTTCTCCAAAATCAACACCACGCGCCTTTTGAGCATTCATAATGCGAATCGTATCATCCATCAAGGTTGGTACAAATCGCAAACTCATAGACAACATGAGCCCAATCTCATGAACTGGAGCCTTAAATCTTTTTAAAGGTCCAAGCAAGGATTCAACTGCTGTTGCCAAACTTAGTGGCATAGTCGTCAAGGTTAGCAAAGTTGAGAAAAAAATAATCAACACAAAGCGACAAAAAATAATTCCTGCCTGCTCAATACCATAGCTTGTGATTTTTATAAATCCCATCTCGAACAAGACGTGACCACCAGAAATAAAGAACAGTTGAAAAAGGGTTGTAAAAGCAATCAGAAAAAACATAGATCGCAATCCTTTTATAAAAAAAGATAAGGGAACTTCTGATAAAACGACAAATATGCCTGTTGCAATGAAGAGTATGAGATTTGTAATTGGATTATTGGCCCAAAAAGCGATGATGATCAATAAAATCATTGCTACTAACTTACTACGAGGATCTAGACGATGAATAATCGAATTTCCTGGTATGTATCGACCTAAAATCATATTATCCATTGATAAACTCCTTAAACTCCTCTATCGTTATCGGCAATTGTTCGAAAGAAATTCCTCTGTCAACTAGCCTTTGAGCAAATCGTGTGATTTTAGGAACACCCAATTGGATTTTTTCCATAAATTCGACATTTTGAAAGACAAGACCTGGTTTCCCACCCTTAACTAGTTTCCCTTTTTCCATCACATAAACTTGATCAGCAAATTCGGCCACATCATCCATAAGGTGGGTTACTAAAACAATTGTTATGCCATCTTGATGAAGCTTTTTAAACAAGGTCATCAACTCTTTTCGACCAATTGGGTCCAAACCAGCTGTTGGCTCATCTAAGACCAAAATTCTTGGCTCCATTGCCAAAATTCCAGCAATCGCAACCCGTCTCATTTGTCCACCCGAGAGTTCAAATGGACTTCGATCAAAGAGTGATTCATCGATTCCTACTAAAGCTAGTTTTTCACGCGCAATAGCTTCTGCCTCTTCTACAGAAACACCAAAATTTTGAGGGCCAAAAGCCACATCTTTTAGGACAGTTTCCTCAAAAATTTGATTCTCTGCAAACTGAAACACCAACCCAACTTGTTTGCGAATTTGGCGAATTTGCTTATTGACCGATGTTGGTGTGATCAATGTATCAAAGACACGAACACTTCCATCTGTGGGAACTAGCAAACCATTCAATAGTTGTAAAATAGTTGATTTTCCACTTCCTGTATGCCCAATAATAGCAGTATAGGAACCATCTTCTATGGTCAAACTGACATCTGACAAGACAGCTGAGGCAAAGGGTGTTCCTTCCTGATATGTATAACTAACATTGTCTAGAATAATTCCCATAAAGCCTCCTCGAGCTCCTCTTCGGACAGATAGTGCTCTGGTAATTTTAAGCCATTATCACGCAGTGATTGTTTTAATTGGTTGACAAAGGGTTGATCTAAGCCAATTTGATCTAAATCTGATCTAGAAAATAACTCTCTAGGAGTGCTAGTTGACTCGATTTCTCCTTTTTTCATCACCAAAACTCTGTCACTCATGGCTACCTCATCCAAATCATGCGTAATGGAGATGACTGTCATCTGATGGTCTTTGCGAATCTTCTGGACTATCTTAATCAACTCTAATCGTCCCTCAGGATCCAACATACTTGTAGCCTCATCCAAGATTAAAATATCTGGTCGCAAGGCAACAACGCCTGCGATAGCTACTCTCTGTTTTTGACCTCCTGACAAACGAGCAGGTTCTTTTTTAGAAAATCCAGCCATCCCAACTAAGGATAGGGCTTCTGTAACTCTACGCTTCATCTCCTCAAGCGGGATTCCTTGATTTTCCAGTCCAAAAGCAACGTCGTCTTCAACAGTTGCTCCTACGAATTGGTTATCAGGATTTTGAAAGACCATACCAATCTTACGTCTTTTTTCCCAGACATTTTCTGGAGTTAGGCAATCACCGTCTATCCAAATTTCTCCAGATTCAGACTCTAGCAAACCATCAATCAAGCGAACTGTCGTTGATTTTCCACTACCATTATGACCAACGATTGACAACCATTCTCCACGTTTCACGTGAAACGTAATATTATGAACATCATAATGTTCTTGATCTGCCTGATATCGAAAAGACAGGTCTTTTATCTCAATAATCGATTCCATATCTAACGAAAGGTTCCTTTAAACAAATATGCGCTTCCCTTGAAATAATCATAACCAGAATAAACTGTGAAGAACAAGGCAATATAAAGAGTTATCTGACCAAGCACATTCCAGTGAAGTAGCAAGAATATTATCGCAAACATCTGACTAAATGTCTTGATTTTTCCAGGCATAGCAGCAGCTAGAACGGTACCTCCTGTTTCAACTAAGAGCAAGCGCAAACCAGTGACTGCAAGTTCACGGCAGATAATAACTGCTACCACCCAAGCTGGTGCCATATTTAGACCAACTAGCATAATAAAGGCTGACATGACCAATAATTTATCAGCCATCGGATCCGCAAACTTACCGAAATTACTAACCACCTGCCATTTTCTAGCTAAATATCCATCCAAATAGTCCGTGATGCTAGCAATAGCAAAAATAATTGCTGCTGTTATATGTAATACTGGAGACGGTCCAAATGATAGAAGAAGAACAAAAATGGGAATAAATAAAATTCTACCAATCGTTAGTATGTTAGGAATATTCTCTTTTTTCATATTATCCTTCCTTAATTTGAACTCATTGTCAGTTTAATCCAGCCAGTTTCCCCAGCCAATTTTGAAGTATCGATTTCCTGATTATCGATTTTCACTGTTACTCCTTTAACAACTCCCAATGTAATTGTTACAGGATTGTCTTTCGAAATCGTTGTTTTAGCTGTTTTATTATTAGGTTCGAGAGTCACTCCTCCTGCCAAATCAGTATCCGAAACACTGATCCAGCTCGTTACATCGCTAACAGAAAATTGAAGCTCAACTGAATCTTTAGAAGTTTTGTATTCTGCTGCTATCGTATCTCCCTGACCAGAAATGATCACAGAAGAGGCATCACTCGAACTTGATGAACTAGTAGATTGGCTACTACTTGATGGCTCACTACTGGAAGTACTTGTTGAACTCACAACACTATAACTTGCTGTAGCTGGCGTAGTTGGTTGGGTTTGAATGTAATTCCACACATAGTAGGTTACAAAAATTAAAATTAATGAAGACAAGAGAACAAAGTAAAATAGCGGGAGAAATGAATTCTTCTTGCGATTAGAACGTCTACGTCCTGAAAGCTCAATCTCATCAACATCTACTTCTTCATAGGTAATCATACTACCTGAATCATAGGCATCTAGAACAATATGTTCATCTAATTCAACTGCCCAAGCATATTTTCTCAAAAAAGATCGAGCATAAAAAGTACTCGGTAGTTTGTCAAAATCATCTGTTTCCAGTGCCTCCAACAAATCCAGTTGAATATCCGTCTTTCTGTGTAATTCTTCTAAGCTCAGTCCTTGGTTAATTCTTGCAAGACGTAAGACCTCACCAATTGTTTTTTTTCTCATACTTAACATTCCTTCTTTCTAGTGTATTTTCTAGCGATTATATCGGGAAAATTGTACAATCAACCATATCGCTATTATCTATCAAATCATGTCCTGCTTCTAGAACATCTTCTAAAGTAATTTCCTGCAAAAGTTTAGGAAGGTCAAACAGGGTCGAGCCTGTCTCAGTTGGATGATACTGAGTAGCAATATATTCTAAGGAATCCATACTATGAAGAAATTCCCCATACATCTCAGTTTTTACAATATCCAAATGATCCTCAGTGACATCCTCATCTTTCATAAAATTACGAATAGCTTTACGAAATTGATGAGAAAGTGCCACAGGTTCCTTTGTATCCATTGTTAATATCACAAAATGGAAACGACGATCCACTTCTATTTCTAGAGACAAGGAAGCATCCAGTTTACCAGACTCATATAATCTTTGAAATCTTTGTGAAGTCCAACCAAACATCATTGTAAACAACAATTTCAATAAAAGATGATAACGATACTGATCTCGATTTCCGATTTCTTTATTTCCTCTAATACCTATCGCTAATTTTGGAGAAGCTACGTCCATCCGTAAACTTTCAGTAGTCTTTACAGGATGTAAAGATATTTGTTCTCTTTTAAACTCATGTTTTTTCTCTTGAAGATAAGATTTCTTAGCAAAATAATCTTCAAGAAGTTCAAGTTTAAAATTACCGACCAAAAAGATATTACTATTGACAGGTCTGTAAAACTCTTTAAAGTTCTCTTTCAAATCCTCCAGACAAATAGCATCAATGGAGTTTTCACTGCCAACAATATCTGAAGCTAATGGACTTTCTGGATAGAGATTTGCGAGAGTATTGAAAAATAGACAAGAATCTGGATCATCCTGATACATCTCTCTTTCCTGCTGAATGATATCTTTTTCGCGCTCCACTGATTCTTCAGTCATATTGAAGGTAGTGACAAGTTCTTCAAGTAAATCTAAGCACTCTAGAACATTTTCAGAAGTCGAGAAAAGATAGCTAGTATTTGTAAAGCTCGTAAAGGCATTACTTTCAGCCCCTAGCTCTGTAAAAGCTGCCATAACATCTCCAGAATCTTCTCTTTCAAAAAGTTTATGTTCTAAGAAATGAGCGCTCCCTTGAGGATACTGTTGCAAGCCCTTATCATCTGCTGTAAACCTTGTGTCAACAGAACCGACTTGGACGCTCACAACTCCATAAACCTCGTTAAAATCCTTTTTAGGTAGTAAAGTAACTGTCAAACCATTTTCTAATCTAGTTTGATACAAAGTTTCTTTTACAGCAGGATAATATTTCTTTTGAAAAGTAGGTCTGGTCATTCTGCTCCTTCCATAAAATAAATAGCCTGCAACTTAAAACTATTTGCTGCTTCACAAATCGCTTCTCTATCAACTTGTTCAAGCTTATCGATTAAAGTTTTTGTATCAAGATTTGCTTTTCCAAAAAAGGTTGACAGATAATATTTATCGACAATAGAATCTTGATTATCCTGAGCTAGTAGTAAGGATCGACGAATCATTTGTTTAGTCTGATCAATTTCCTTATCTGTAAACTTGCCATTTTTTATGTCAAGCAACTGATGATTCATCAATTTTCTTACTTTATTTCGATTTTGCCGATCAATTCCAGCAAACAATCGTAAAAATCCACTAAAAAGGTCCAAGTGACTCGATACCGTATAGGCTAGCCCTTCTTTTTCTCGTACTTGGGTAAATAGTTTCGAATGAGGAAAGGCTCCTAAAAGACCATTGACAAGAAGCACTGCCATCTGCTCTTCATCACCATACCCCACTGGACTATGGTAACCCATCTCTAAAACAGACTGTCCCAATCTCTTTCTAACAATACCTTCCTTAAGAATTTTAGAATAGGGTTGCTGATATTGAATCTTTACAGATGATTTACGACCTGTTAACGATAATTTTTTCAAATACTCTAAAACTTCAATTTCATTAAAATCCCCTAAAAAGAATAAGTCAATTCTATCTTCTTTCATCATTTTTTGAAAACTTGAAAAACAAGTTTTAGAAGTCTCTTCTGAAATTCTAGAAATCAAATCTTTAGGAACTAACTGCATTGATTCTTCTTGGAAAAACAATTGATCTAACTCTTTATGTGCAAAGAAGAATGGGTCTTCCAATTCTGATTCTAGCCTTGATAAGATCTGTTTTTTCTCGATGTCAAAAGCATTTTTCTCAAATCCATCCTCATCCGACAATGGTATAAACAGAACCTGGTGCAGTAATTCTAAAATTTGAGAAGTTAATACGTTTTTCTTACTTAAAAATTCATCACGCACATAGGAAATACTCAAATCCACAAGATGACTTTGTCCTCTTCGATAGGCGTGCGCTGACAAATCAGTTCCATACAAGGTTGCTAAACGTTTTCTAAACAGTTGAGCAGTTGGATAACTTTGGTTGGCAGTTTCAAGCATACTGGCACTTAACATGCGACTTGAAATTGAATCCAAAGACAATGGAGCTGTGAAACGCACAGTAATTTTATTAGTTTTAAATTTTTTTGATTGGATAAAATGCACTGCAATTCCAGGTACTAACTCCATCGCTTACCTCCTTCTACATAGAGTTCTATTATACCATGAAAAGAGAAATTTTTCTTGTTCTCTTTACCCCTTTTAGAATTAAAATCGCTTTCATTTCTAACGAATTTACCTCTGCCATTTCAAGGTAAAATATGGTATAATACCAAAGATTGAGGTGAACTATGGAATACAAATTATTTGAAGAATTTATCACTCTCCAAGCTCTCTTGAAAGAACTTGGTATTATACACAGTGGCGGGGCTATTAAATCCTTTTTAGCTGAACATCTTGTCTATTTTAATGGGGAATTAGAGAATCGTCGTGGAAAAAAAGTAAGAATCGAAGACTCTATCGACATTCCTGACATGAAAATCCAAATCATTCTGACGCAACCGAGCTTAGAAGAACAGGAAGAATATCTCCAAGAAAAACTTGAGAAAGAACGTGTGGCTAAACTTGTCAAAGAAATGAATAAGACGGTCAAAAAAAAGCCAACAAAAAAGACCCAGAAAGCTGAAACAAAAACTGCACCACGTTTCCCAGGTAGATAAGTATGTGGCTAAAAAACTTATCCATCAAGCAATTTAGAAACTATCAGGATACTGAGATTGAGTTTAATCCTAAATTGAATGTATTTGTTGGTCGAAATGCACAAGGCAAAACCAATCTTCTGGAAAGTATTTACTTTTTAGCTTTAACTAGAAGTCATCGGACAAAGACAGACAAGAATTTAATTCAATTTGAAGAACAACAACTTCAAGTTTCTGGAATTCTTCAAAAACGAACGACTACTGTTCCACTTGAGATTGACTTAACCCCAAAAGGTCGGATTACTAAAGTCAATCACTTAAAGCAAGCTCGGCTATCTGACTATATTGGACACATGAATGTTGTTCTATTTGCACCCGAAGATTTACAACTTGTCAAAGGAGCACCAGCTATCCGACGTAAGTTTATAGATATGGAGCTAGGGCAAATCAAACCCATATACTTGTCAGACTTGTCAAGCTACAACCATGTGCTCAAACAAAGAAATACCTACTTAAAGTCAGCGAATCAGATTGACGAAACATTTTTATCTGTTCTGGATGACCAGCTAGTAGACTATGGTTGTCGAGTGATGGTCCACAGAGAAGAATTTATTAAAAAAATGGAGTCTTTTGGTCGTAAAAAGCACTTTGATATCTCAGAGCAATTGGAAGAACTGTCAATACGCTATCAACCATCTGTAAACTTCACTGACAAGAAACACCTAGCAGAATCTTTCTATGCAGCTCTTCAAAAAAGTAGAGCAAGAGATTTATTTAAGAAGAACACTGGAGTTGGTCCTCATAGAGATGATATGATTTTCTTAATCAACGGTATAGAAGCAAGTTTTGGCAGTCAAGGACAGCATCGTAGCCTTGTCCTCTCTATCAAACTAGCTGAAATTGAGTTGATGGAAAGCATTACCAAGGAATCACCAATTCTTTTACTTGACGATGTTATGAGTGAACTTGACAATAATCGTCAACTTAAATTATTAGAGACTATATCCCAAAATATTCAAACCTTTATTACTACCACTAGTTTAGAACATCTTCAAAACTTACCTGACAATCTCAGTGTGTTTACAGTAAAAGATGGTCAATTATCTGTAAATTGAGCTTTACAACTTTGTAAACAACAAAAAATCTCCTGTCAAACAGGAGATTTTTTGTTACATTGAGTAGTTTGGTGCTTCATTTGTGATTTGCACATCGTGTGGATGGCTTTCTTTTAGACCAGCACCTGACATTTCAATAAACTGAGCGTTATCATGCAATTCTTTAAGGTTAGCAGCACCACAGTAACCCATACCAGAACGGATACCACCAATCATTTGGAAGACGATATCAGCTGCTGCTCCTTTATAAGCAACACGCCCTTCAATTCCTTCTGGAACAAGTTTATTTGCTTCATTGACAGAACCTTGGAAGTAACGGTCGCTTGAACCTTTCTTCATCGCAGCAATTGAACCCATACCACGGTAAGTCTTGAACTTACGTCCTTGGAAAATTTCAGTTTTACCTGGAGCTTCATCTGTTCCTGCAAACATTGATCCAAGCATTACTGCATTTCCACCAGCAGCAAGAGCTTTTACAATATCTCCAGAATACTTGATTCCACCATCAGCGATGATTGTTTTGCCATATTCACGCGCAACTGCTGCCGCATCATAGATAGCTGTAACTTGTGGAACTCCGACACCTGCGATAACACGAGTTGTACAGATTGAGCCTGGTCCAATACCAACTTTAACAACGTCAACTCCTGCGTCATAAAGGGCACGTGCTCCTTCAGCAGTAGCGATATTTCCGGCAATCAGTGTACGGTCTGGGAAATGCGCACGGATTTCAGCGATTTTGCGGAGAACTCCTGCAGAGTGTCCGTGTGCTGTATCGATGACAATGGCATCAGCCCCTGCTTCAAAGAGGGCTTCTGCACGTTCAAATGTGTCAGAAGTAACACCTACCGCACCTGCAACTAGAAGGCGACCAAACTCATCTTTTGCTGCATTTGGGAATTCAATTACTTTTTCAATATCTTTGATTGTGATCAAGCCAGAAAGACGACCTTCTTCATCAACCAAAGGTAGTTTTTCAATACGGTGTTCTTGAAGAATGCTCTCAGCTGTTTTTAAATCTGTACCAACTGGTGCAGTAACCAAGTTTTCGCTAGTCATGTGTTTTGAAATTGGTTGGTTGTAGTCAGAAATAAAGCGAAGATCGCGATTTGTTAGGATACCAACCAATTTACGATTTTCAAGAGTTTCAACCACTGGAACACCACTGATACGGTAACGTCCCATGAGTTCATCTGCTTCTGCAATTGTATGCTCTGGAGTCAAGAAGAATGGATCAATGATAACACCATTTTCAGAACGTTTTACCTTACGAACTTCATCTGCTTGTTGAGCAATTGACATATTTTTATGGATAACTCCAAGACCACCTGCACGAGCAATAGCAATAGCCATTTGGCTTTCTGTTACAGTATCCATGGCTGCTGTAATAATTGGGATATTTAAAGTCAAATTATCTGCCAATTTTGTTGTTAAATCCGCATCATTAGGCAATACATGACTCTCTGCTGGAATAAGCAATACATCATCAAAGGTAAAACCTTTTTTCAAAAATTTAGTGTCCCAATTAGACATTGAAGTTTCCTCTTTTCTTTCTTTTTGAGCTTGACGCTTTTTGTATTGTATCTATCATACCATTCTATGAAAATTTGTCAATTATATTGATAATAGATACTGTAAAAAAACTATCCCTTTAACTTTAAAGAAGAGATAGTTTTAGAGTTCGTATTTTATCTATTAATGAAAGTAATTTAGACCCATTGCTGATTTTACTTCTGATAGCGTTTGGCCAGCAACTTCTCGAGCTTTTTCACTACCTTTTTGAAGCATATTATACACTTCACCCATATCTTTGGCATATTCAAGGCGACGTTCACGAATAGGACCAAGTTCTCTTTCCAAAATTTCAAGCAGGTAACGCTTGGTCTTAACGTCACCAAGACCTCCACGTTGATAATGCTCTTTCATGTCAGTAATTTCCAGAGAATCTTCAGGACGTCCGAAAACATCTAAGTAATGGAAGACCATATTTCCTTCAATCTTACCTGGATCCTCGACACGAATGTGATCTGGATCTGTATACATACTCATTACTTTCTTACGTAAAGTATCCGCATCATCTGATAAGTAGATACCATTATTTAGCGATTTAGACATTTTAGCATTACCATCAAGACCAGGTAAGCGACCTGCTCCTTCATTTTCAGGATAAATCCCTTCTGGCTCTACCAAAACATCACAGTTGTAGGAATGATTGAAAGAACGCACAATCTCACGCGTTTGTTCAATCATCGGTTTTTGGTCTGTACCTACAGGAACATAATTAGCCTTGAAAGCTGTGATATCTGCTGCTTGAGCAACCGGATAAACTAAAAATCCAGTTGGAATGCTTTCTCCAAAGCCTTTCTGAGCAATTTCTGTCTTGACTGTTGGGTTTCGTTCCAAACGAGCCAAAGACACTAGATTCATGTAATACATAGACAACTCTGCCAACTCTGGAATCTGACTTTGGATGAAAATCGTTGATTTCTTCGGATCCAATCCCACTGCAAGATAGTCCAAGGCAACATTCCCGATAGATTCTACAATTGTTTGTGGATCTTTTGCATGGTCAGTTAAGGCTTGCTGATCAGCCAAAAAAACGAACATGTCATATTTATTTTCTTCTTGAAGGATAACACGATTTTTTAAGCTACCTACATAGTGTCCGATATGTAATTTCCCAGTTGGACGATCTCCTGTTAAAATAATGGGTTTATTCATCTTATTCTCCTTTGATATGGTCCTTTTAATTATAGCATTTTTTTGATAAAAAGACAGATAATTTTTGAAATCAAACTATATCTAGGATATCTATCCAATCGTAAAGAAACTGTCAACTTTATTTACAAAAAATTGACAAATAAAAATTTGAATATTTGGGGATTTTCTAGTAGAATTAAAGTATTATATATAATAGGAGAAAAACATTGCTTACAGTATCTGATGTCTCACTACGTTTTAGTGACCGCAAACTTTTTGATGATGTCAACATCAAATTTACAGAAGGAAATACCTATGGTTTGATTGGTGCTAACGGTGCAGGTAAATCAACATTTTTAAAAATCTTGGCTGGTGATATTGAGCCGACAACTGGTCATATCTCTCTTGGACCAGACGAACGTCTCTCTGTTCTTCGTCAAAATCACTTTGACTACGAAGATGAGCGTGCGATCGATGTCGTTATCATGGGTAATGAAAAGCTATATAGCATCATGAAAGAAAAAGATGCTATCTATATGAAGGCAGACTTTACTGATGAAGACGGGGTTCGTGCAGCTGAGCTTGAAGGAGAGTTTGCTGAACTAGGCGGCTGGGAAGCTGAAAGTGAAGCTTCACAACTCTTGCAAAACTTGAATATCCCTGAAGATCTTCATTACCAAAATATGAGTGAACTAGCAAATGGAGATAAAGTGAAAGTTCTCCTTGCTAAAGCCTTGTTTGGTAAACCAGATGTTCTTCTTCTAGACGAGCCAACTAACGGTCTTGATATCCAATCTATTACTTGGTTAGAAGATTTCTTGATTGACTTTGATAACACCGTTATTGTCGTATCCCATGACCGTCACTTCTTAAACAAAGTATGTACTCACATGGCCGACCTTGACTTTGGAAAAATCAAACTCTATGTCGGAAACTACGATTTCTGGAAAGAATCTTCTGAGCTTGCTGCCAAATTGTTAGCAGACCGTAATGCTAAGGCGGAAGAAAAAATTAAGCAACTCCAAGAATTCGTTGCTCGATTCTCTGCTAACGCATCTAAATCTAAACAAGCAACTTCACGTAAAAAGATGCTTGACAAGATTGTCTTGGAAGAAATCATTCCATCTAGTCGTAAATACCCATTTATCAACTTTAAAGCCGAACGTGAAATTGGTAATGATCTCTTGACAGTAGAAAATCTATCTGTCAAGATTGATGGCGAAACTATTCTTGACAACATCAGCTTTATCTTGCGTCCAGGTGACAAGACAGCTCTTATCGGACAAAACGACATCCAAACAACTGCCTTAATTCGCGCAATCGTGGGCGAAATTGAATATGAGGGAACTGTCAAATGGGGAGTTACAACTAGTCGCTCTTACCTACCAAAAGACAATTCGGCTGATTTTGCTGGGGGTGAATCTATTCTTGACTGGTTGCGCCAATTTGCAAGTAAAGAAGAAGATGATAATACCTTCTTACGTGGATTCCTTGGTCGCATGCTCTTCTCTGGAGACGAAGTTAACAAACCTGTAAACGTCTTGTCAGGTGGAGAAAAAGTGCGCGTGATGCTATCGAAACTCATGCTTTTGAAATCAAATGTTCTAGTACTTGACGATCCTACTAATCACTTAGATTTGGAATCTATTTCAAGTTTGAACGATGGATTGAAAAACTTCAAAGAATCTATCATCTTTGCCAGCCATGACCATGAATTCATTCAAACATTGGCTAACCACATTATTGTCCTATCTAAAAATGGTGTAATCGACCGTATCGATGAAACCTATGATGAATTCTTAGAAAATGCTGAAGTACAAGCAAAAGTCAAAGAACTTTGGAAAGACTAAATAATACTTTAAAACTCAGTTGGATTAACCAACTGAGTTTTCTAACATTCTATGAGGTAACATGAAAACATTTTTCAGAAACTATTGGACCTATCTTATTTCTTTCATCATTCCCCTAGTGATTATGTTCGGAGTCTATCTTTCTCAAGGTATCTACTGGAATAGTGATACTTCACCTTTATTAGGGGATGGATTTCATCAATATGTTATTTTTGATCTTAATCTCCGTCATATTTTACATGGAAGTGGTAGTTTATTTTATACCTTTACCAGTGGTCTAGGTCTCAATTTTTATGCCTTGTCCAGTTATTATCTTGGTAGTTTTCTATCTCCTCTTGTTTATTTTTTTGATGTATCAGGCATGCCAGATGCAGTCTATCTGTCAACCTTGTTGAAATTTGGCTTGATAGGTCTGTCAACCTTTTTTAGCTTGAGTAAAATATTTAAAAATATACCAGCCCCACTTCGATTAGCTCTATCTACCTCATATGCTTTAATGAGCTTTACAGTTAGTCAACTTGAGATTAAAACCTGGTTAGATGTTTTTATTTTAATTCCCTTAATTTTAACTGGTTTACATCTACTCATAACAGAAAAAAAACGTATTTTATACTTTACAAATTTGTCAATATTATTTATCCAAAACTACTATTTTGGTTATATGACTGCCCTGTTTTTAGTGGTTTGGTATTTTTGCCAACTTTCCTGGGATTTTAAAAGTCGCAAATATTCTTTCCTTGATTTTTTCCTAACATCCTTACTCGCTGGTTTAACAAGTTTCATCATGACACTCCCAACCTTGTTTGATTTAAAAACTCATGGTGAAAAACTAACTGCTATTACAAAAATAAAAACAGACGCTAGTTGGTACCTAGACATATTTGCTAAACAATTCATTGGTGCTTTCGATACTACTAAATATGGTTCCATCCCTATGATTTTTGTTGGCCTCCTTCCTTTCATCTTAACAATTGTATTCTTTACATTAAAATCAATTAAGTTTCACGTGAAACTATGCTACGCAACTTTATTTATCATCATCATAGCTAGTTTTTATCTTGAAGTTCTAGATCTATTTTGGCAAGGAATGCACGCACCGAATATGTTTCTTCATCGCTATGCGTGGATTTTCTCCACTCTTTTGATTTATATATCAGCAGAAGTTTTAAATAGGGTTAAAGATATAAAATTGTGGAACGTTTTCTGCTCAATGACCTTCCTTTTAGCTGGTTATCTAGCAACCATTTATTTTAAAAACCATTATTCATTTTTAACTAATTTAAATATCCTTTTAACAATTGAATTTCTAGTGGTATACTTGCTATTGTTACTGGCATTTATCCGAAAGATGATTTCACCAAAAATCTTTTCAATCCTTATTCTGATCTTTATACTAAGTGAAGTCAGTTTGAACGCAACATCGCAATTCAATGGAATTTCAAAAGAATGGGGATTCGCTTCTCGTAGCACCTATGACAAAGATAGTCCAAGTATGGAAGCTATTTTGGAGTATATCAAACAGCAACCAGATACATTTACACGAACTGAAAAATTGCAGACACAGACTGGAAATGACAGCATGAAATTTAACTACAATGGTATTTCCCAGTTTTCATCTGTTCGTAATCGCTCTGCAAGTACAACTTTAGATAAGTTGGGGTTTAAATCTTCAGGAACCAACCTTAATCTCCGTTATGCAAATAACAGTATCATTGCAGATAGTTTATTTGGAATCAGCTATAATATTTCTGAAACCTATCCAGATAAATACGGTTTTCATCCAAGCTATCAAAAAGATAATCTAATCCTTTATAAAAATCAATTCGCTCTGCCAATTGCTTTTGCTACGCAGTCTCTTTACAAAGATGTCGATTTCAATGACCATACTCTTGATAACCAAACTCAATTTTTAAATCACATTGCTGGCTTAAATGAAGAGTACTTTTATCCGATAAATCATCATACAGACTCTGGTGACAGCGTGGTCAATCTAAACGGAACTGATACTGAAGATGCAACTATCAGCTATAGCATTGAAGTACCTGATAATAGTCAGGTTTACCTTTCCATGACCAAGCTAAATTTTTCAAATGATAAGAAAAAGCAAGTTGACATCATTGTCAATGGTGAAAAAAAATCCTTTACCACAGATAATGCTTTTACATTTTTTAATCTTGGGTATACAGACCATAAACAAACTTTTGATATCCAAGTTAAGTTCCCAGGAAATGCTCAAGTATCATTTGAATCTCCAACTTTCTATCTATTAGATACTAAAAAGTATACGGAGGCAATTGCTAAAATAAAAGAAAATCCAGTAGAAGTGCAATCATATAAAAATAAAGTCATTGTAAATTATAAGGTAAAGAATGAAACATCGATCTTTTTCACAATTCCTTATGACCAAGGATGGTCTGCTTATCAAAATGGTAAAAAATTACAAATTCAACAGGCACAAACTGGATTTATGAAAGTTGATGTTCCTGAAGGTGAAGGAACTATTACCCTTTCCTTTATACCAAAAGGATTTATTGCTGGTGCAAGTTGTTCTCTTATAGCCATTATTGTCTTTATCTTTTACGATTTTAAAAGAAAAAAATATTCTAGATAAAAAAACTATCGACCGAATTGGTCGATAGTTTTTAATCTTCTTCAACTTTTTTAGGTTGGTAGGAAAGCATTCCTAAAGCAACAAAAATCATTATTGTAAAGATAAGGAAAATAATCTGACTATGAATATTACCTGTCATAGAAATGGTTTGTCGTAGACCTGAAACTGAATAACTCATAGGTAGCCATGGATTAATAGTTTTAAAGAATTGATTCGTCAAAGCTAAAGGATAAGTTCCTGCACTTGATGCTAATTGAAGGAGTAATAAAATTAAGGAGAAGAAGGCGCCTAGGCGAGAATTCCAGGTTGTCAATGCTGTTACCATCGCCATGAAAGCAAGACTGGTTAAAATAATCAAAGCAAAGGTCTTGAATTCGTGAACTGCAGTCAGTCCGATTAAATGTACTCCACCATAAACTAATACTCCTGCCAAACCAGCAATGATACCGTTAATTTCAAAGCGAGACTTAAACCAAGCCCAGCGACTTTCTGGATGGCGCCCAGAAGGCAATTTAGCAAAAATCATATTAGTTGAAATAGCAGCAACAAAAAGAGCAACTGATATCATATATGGAGCCATGGCAATTCCATTAACTGCTACTTGATCCTTATCAGTTTTTGAAAGACTTAGAGGATCAGCTAGTAAATCTGCATTTATTGGTTCAGTTGAAGCCTGTTTCAATTGCCCCTCAGCCTCTGTCAAACCTTGATTTAATTGACTTGAACCATCACTTAATTTTCCAAGTCCTGATTGTAAAATTTCTGATCCTTGAGCAAGTTGATCTGCTCCACTAGCTATTTTTTCAGAACCATTAGATAGTTGATTTGCACCAGAAACTAGCTGGTCTGATTTATCAGCTAATTGTTGAGAGCCCGCTTGTAATTGATTAAATCCAGCGGTTAAATCTGATGTTTTATTATTTACTTGGTTGACACCTGATGTAAGTTTATCAATTCCTGTTGCTAATTCTGGTGCATTCTCTGCTAACTTAGCAGTAGCACCTGTCAATGTAGAAGATTTTTCTGTCAACTGATTAGAACCTTGTAGCAACTTATTGAAACTTCCTGTCAAGTTCGAATTTTTCGAACTCAACTGACTTGCTCCTAAAACTACTTGGTCTACTGATTTTGTGTAGTTGTCAATACCAGATGCAAGAGTTTGCCTAGCTGGCAATAATTGACCATCAATTGCTGTCTGTACTTTTGTTAATCCACTTGACAAACTTGTCAAGGTGGCAGTAGTAGTTGGTAACAATTGCGCTGAACTTGTTTTTAAGCTACTAAGACTATTTACTTGACTATTTACATTCTCTAAAGAATATTGTAACGTTTGAACTGTGGTTAAAATTGTTCGTGCTGAGTCACTAGTAGAAGATGATGAATTAGAAACAACAGAAGTTATCTCTGCTTGTTGGTCAGGAGTTAGGCTTTGATAAGCACTAGTAGATTGAATAGCTGACAAAGTAGTTTCTTTTTCAGCTTGATTTGAAGTAATGATGCTTTGTGCTGAATTGGCAATGGTTGATAGACTGCTAGAAAACTGAGTTGTTAACTCTGTTATGTCTCTTGTGTCTGACGTTTGAATAACTTGATTCAATTGCTCTAAACTAGTTGCTAATTGTTTAATCTGATCTTTTTGTTGGGTTGTCCCATCTAATTGAGTAGAAAGTTCTTGAATTCCTTGATTAAGTTGGGTAAGTCCTGTACGCAAGGTCTCTGATTGTTTAGAAATCTGATTTGCACCTGATGATAGACTTTGAACTCCATTTGTATAAGTATCAATACCAAGTGAAAATTGATTTAATCCTGAATTTAATTGAGAAACACCACCTGTATAGGCTTGTGTGCCTGAATCAAGTTGAGTCAATCCTGATACCAGTGCCGGTGTCTGTGAATTCAGTTGGTTTAATCCATTGTCGATTTGTGAAATAGCGCTGGTATATTGATTTAAACCAGTATTAAAATTACCAAGACCAAGATTTAACTGATTTACACCAGCTGTATAGGTTCCTAAACCTGTAGATAATTGATCAGCACCATTAGAAAATGTGAAACTCGATTGAGCTAAGGTTTGAAGATTAGTCGTTAAGGTTTGACTCCCATCAGAAAGCTGATTCGAACCATCAGCCAACTGTAAACTTGCATTTGCAGCTTGAGATAAACCAAGTTTTAAATCACCCATCTTCTCAAATAAAGCTTTGGTATAAGATTGAGTAACATTAGTAGCCACAGTCTGTTTGATTTGTGTCATGGTAGAATCACTCATCTTACTTGCAATAAAACTATGACCACTTGATGTCTGATAGTCAATCGTCATCTGTTCAGGATGATTTGTAAGGATAGAAGAAGCTTTCTCAGAAAGATTACTTGGCAACGTTACAACCATGTAATAATCTCCATCCCGCAGTCCTCTTTCTCCCTCACCTTCATCTACAAAATGAAAATCCAGGCTATTACTATCTTTCAAATTAGACACCATGTCTTCACCAATAGTGAGTTTTTCATCATTATAAGTAGCAGCTTGATCCTTATTAACAATTGCTACAGGTAACTCCGAAAGTTTACCATATGGATCCCACATTGAGGATAAGAAAATGATATTGTAAAGAGCTGGAATTAAGGAAATTCCTATCATGACAATAATAAATGTAGGTTTTTTAAAGATTGCTTTCCATTCTTTAAACATATTGTCTCCTTTTTTAAACTACTTGTCTAAATTTTTGATATAATAGATTATACATAAAAAAATTAAAAAGACAAGATAAAAAATCTATTTTTGAACACATTGTCTAAAAATGTTCATCTGGAGGGAACATGCAAGAAAGTAATAAACGATTAAAAACCAAGCGTATTATCGAAAATGCCATGGTAGAATTATTGATGGAACAACCATTCGATCAGATTACAACTGTTAAATTAGCACAAAAAGCTGGAATCAGCCGCTCCAGTTTCTATACTCATTACAAAGATAAATACGATATGATTGAACATTACCAAAGTAAACTATTTCATACCTTCGAATATATCTTTCAAAAACATGCTAATCATAAACGAGATGCTATTCTAGAAGTATTTGAATACTTAGAATCAGAACCACTTCTAGCAGCTCTTTTATCTGAAAATGGAACCAAGGAAATTCAAAATTTCTTGAGAAATAAACTTCACATCCTACTGAGCACAGACCTTCAAAAACGTTTTATGCAACTCAAACTAAATGAAATAGAATTAGAATACAGTAGCGTCTACCTGACAAATGCTCTCTTTGGAGTCTGTCAAACCTGGATTGCCCATGGAAAAAAAGAAAGTCCACAAGAAATTACGGACTTTTTAATGAAAATGTTAAGGGATACAAATTAATAAAAAAGCTCTATAATATTTATAGGAAATCACCCCCTATGATTATTATGGAGCCTATTTTGTTATTCTTATTAGGCTAAGGCAATACAATTTCCTTAGTTTTATTTTCGGACACAAATCATTATCTATCCGTATGTTAGGTATGCCTCCCCTCATTACATCGGACAACGAATCAAAAAAAGGAACACCAAATTAGTGTTCCTTTCATCTGACTCCGCCAGTAGGACTCGAACCTACGACATCATGATTAACAGTCATGCGCTACTACCAACTGAGCTATGGCGGATTAAATAGTCCGTACGGAATTCGAACCCGTGTTACCGCTATGAAAAGACGATTTCTTAACCAACGGACCCTCTACCTGTAGCAGATATAACCATTATATCAATTTATCAAAAATTGTCAATTACTTTTTTTGGTTTTTAGCCATTAGTTCTCTCAATTTTTTAGTTTTTAGGCGAGAGATAGGGCAACGATGATCTTCATAAAATACAACTTCCATTTTTTTACGATCAATTTCTCTCACATTACCGATATTGACTAAAAATGACTTGTGAGCTAGATAAAAACGTTGGGTTTCCTTATCCTTTTCTTGAATATCTGTCATTGTTCCATAAAATTCTTTTGCAAAATTCTTACCTACAATTCGTAATTTATGAGAAGTTCCAGTTGTCTCAATGTAGAGAATATCATGATAAGGAATACAAAGATCATTTCCTTTATAACTATAATCAAAATAATCAACGACTGATTGGTTTTCAAGTAAAGTAGTTTTAGTGTAAAGCACACAGTCGGCAACTCTATTTTTAAAAACTTGATCACTGGTTTCTTTATCAATGAAATCCAATGCTGAAACTTTGTATTTATAAGTCAAGGTAGCAAATTCAGATCGACTTGTAATAAAAACAATAATGGCATAAGGATTTCGGTGACGAATAAATTGAGCAACCTCAAATCCTTTTCTCTCAATCCCATTGATATCAATATCTAGAAAATAAAGCTGATTAACTTCATCATGCTCTACATATTCCATAAACTCTCTCACTTTTCCTGTTGTTTTATAGGAGATAGGAATATTTGTTTCCTTAGAGATTTTATTCAAAGTTGTTTCCAACCTTACTTGGTGTTCTATAATATCTTCTAAAATTAATACTTTCATATCAGTTCCCTCTTAAATCTAATCACTTGTTTAAATACATCATTATCAATTTCTGTTTCTAAAATAACATTGTCATATTTTCCTAAAATTTCTTTAACATTATTGAGCCCAAGTCCTCTATGTCTTCCTTTAGTTGAAAATCCTAACTCAAATAAATCTTCAGATTTTACCTTTCTTTTTTTACAAGAGTTTTGGATAACAACTAGAGTTTCAAGATCCAATTTGATGATAGCTACCTCTAGTTGTTTTTGATAGCTTTCAACTGCCCCTTCAACAGCATTATTGAGCAGAACGCTCATCACGCGCACCAAATCTAACAATTCCATAGACAAAGGTGTGATAATATCTTTTACCTCTAATGTGTACTCTACATCATTCGTTTTCGCATTGACAATAGATTGAGCAATCAAACTACGAAGAGCTGAATCCTCAATATTGTTCAAATCGAAATAGGTATACTTATCTGAACGTAATTTTTGATTCGCCTTTACAAGAACTTCACTGTAAACTCTGTCAATTTCTTGTAAATCTTTACTTTCGATCGCCATTCTTAAGCTGACAAGCATTCCTGTATAGTCATGACGAAAACCACGAATTTCATTATATAATGCAACAATCTCATCCGTGTAAGTTTGTAAATGTTTTTGCTCAAACTTCTTTTGTTCCAATTCAATTTCTTTTTCCATCTGAACTTTGTAAGAATTCATAGAGAAAAAAGTCAAAAGTAGACCAACAAAAATAATGGATGATAAAATACTTCCAAAACCATTTAAGTGACGAATCGTACTCACAATATCTGAAGTGAAAGAGACAACGTGTAGAAAAATAAATGTAAAGAGCACTTTTTTCAGAAAAGGATATAGATAGTCTTTATCAAAATATTTAAATTCGAGATGGAAATAAGAAACAACAACTTTAATAACCAAATAAGTTAAGATCAGGATAAATAGAGAAAAATAATTGTTATACTTCAATGCAAACTCATCTCCTGTAATAGATGATAAGGTTACTGATAAAAAGTTATTAGTACTATTATATAAAAGAGAAAATAATAGACTGATAAAAATCCCCTTATACTTCTCATACTTCTTAAATCCAACAAAGTAACCAAATAGGAGGAAAGGAAATAAAAATTTAGACAAACCAAAACTATCTAAGTTCAAGAAATGGAGAGTTACTTCTAATACTAATGGTAGTAGAAAGATATAAAGACTAAAAAAATATTGGTCTTTTCTAGTTGCTTTACAAACCCATTCATGAATTTTACTAATAATAAAAACATAAACAATAGCAATTACTAATCCGAATAAATCCATTATTTCCCACCTTTATTTTTACTTACTTACTTTTTGAAAAAAGAAAATTATTTATTGTATACATAGGTCTCCATTCCCCACCTCTGATTTCCTGCAGTTCTTTTTCGTTCAATTCTTGGAAATCTTTCATTTGAGCAAAATCTGTATTCTTTTTCATAATATAAACTCCTATAATGTTTTTCTTGTAAATTAACTTACAAAAATATTATATAAAATCTAGGATTTCTATGAAGAATTATCTCTCAAATGCTCAAATTTTCTTCTGAAATGTCAAATTTTTACAAAAAAAGCTGGGATTTTTTCCCAGCTTACGATTTAACACTGATCCCAGCAGGATTCGAACCTGCGACCGTTCGCTTAGAAGGCGAATGCTCTATCCAGCTGAGCTATGAGACCTTACCTATCTATCTTATCAAAAAAAGCTAGCTTAGTCAATCATCTATTTGTGATAGGGTGAGCCTTGTTGAATCGAAAATGCTCTATAGATTTGTTCTACTAAGACTAGTCTCATCAGTTGATGAGGAAGCGTTAATCTCCCAAAACTAACAGAGAGATTGGCTCTCTTTTTCACCTCTGGAGAGAGTCCTAAACTCCCACCAATGATAAAAGTGATTGTAGAAAATCCATTAATAGAGGCTCTTTCAAGCTGCTTGCTGAATTCTTCAGAAGAAAAAGTTGTTCCTTCAATAGCTAAAACAACTACAAAATCACGATCTCCTACTTTAGAAAGAATGCGGTTCCCTTCCAACTCCAAAATCTTTTGATTTTCAGATTCGCTAGCCCGATCTGGTGTTTTTTCATCTGTCAACTCAATCATTTCTAAATTAGCAAAGCGTGAAATCCTTTTGGAATATTCAGCTATGCCATCTTTGAGATATTTTTCTTTCAGTTTTCCAACTGTTACCACTTTAATTTTCATTCTTCTATTCTAACATATTCACACTCAATTTCACATCTTATTCACAGAGAAGATTTTGAAAAAATTCAATAAATTCACAGGTTTTTGAAAGTTATCCACAAGTTGTGAAAAACTTTCTTTCTTTAAGCTTGGATTAAGCTAGCTATTTTATACTTTCATTGATTAAAAAAACATGGAGGCTTCTATGAAAAACTTACAAACTAGTTCCAAAAAATGGGGACAACTTTTATTAGTCATTCTCATTAGCTTTTTTAGTGGTGTTTTAGGTAGTTTTACGACATTGCAACTAAGTCAAAAACAAAACACTAGTCCAACAAATACCACCACTGTCAGCAAAACAGCTGTAAAAAATGAAAACTCAACTACACAGGCAGTCGATAAAGTTAAAGATGCTGTGGTATCTGTCATTACTTACTCTGCAAACTCCCAAAATAGTTTATTTGGATCTGCAGAAACTGATACAGATACAAATACTGAGCAAGTATCGAGTGAAGGTTCTGGAGTTATTTATAAAAAAGAAGGTAACTTTGCTTACCTCGTAACCAATACTCACGTTATCAGTGGAGCTAAAAAAGTAGATATTCGTTTAGCTGACGGAACTAAAGTTCCAGGTGAAATTGTCGGTTCTGATACTTATTCTGACATTGCAGTTGTAAAAATTGCTGCAGATAAGGTGACTACCGTAGCTGAATTTGGTGATTCTGATCAACTAACAGTCGGAGAGACTGCCATTGCAATCGGAAGCCCTCTAGGTTCTGAGTACGCCAATACCGTTACACAAGGTATCGTGTCAAGTTTGAATAGAAATGTTTCTTTAAAATCTGAAGATGGACAAGCTATCTCTACAAAAGCTATCCAAACAGATACAGCCATCAACCCTGGAAACTCTGGCGGTCCCTTAATCAATATTCAGGGACAAGTAATCGGAATTACATCTAGTAAAATAGCCACAAACGGTGGAACTTCTGTAGAAGGACTTGGATTTGCGATTCCTTCAAACGATGCCATCAATATTATCAATCAATTAGAAAAGAATGGAAAAGTCACTCGACCAGCCTTGGGCATTCAAATGGTCAACCTTTCAAATCTTAGTAGCAGTGATTTACAAAGATTGAATGTACCATCAAGTGTCACTGCAGGAGTAGTTGTTCGTTCTGTTATAACTAGTATGCCTGCCAATGGACATCTACAACAATATGACGTCATTACAAAAGTAGATGATAAAGCTATTTCTTCAACTACTGAATTACAAAGTGCTCTATATAGTCATTCTATCGGAGATAGCATGACCATTACATACTACCGTAATGGTAAAGAAGAAACAACTACCATTAAATTAGATAAGAGTACTAGTGATTTGGAACAATAGTTTACAGATATGTAAAGTTGCTTTACAGAATATCTAAGTTATGATAATGTAGAATTATGGAAGAATTTAAAATTGTTCAAATAAAGGATATTCAAAAAAATCCCTATCAACCTCGTAAAGAATTTTCAGAAGAAAAAATACAAGAGTTGGCACAATCCATTAAGGAAAACGGCTTGATTCAGCCAATTATCGTTAGAAAATCTCCAGTACTTGGATATGAAATTCTAGCTGGAGAAAGACGGTATCGCGCTTCAATAGCTGCCGGACTTTCAGAAATTCCAGTAATTATTAAGCAACTTTCTGATCAAGATATGATGCTTCATTCCATCATTGAAAATCTCCAACGCGAAAATTTAAATCCTATCGAAGAAGCTAAAGCATACCAGTCCTTAATCGATAAAGGTTTTACCCACACAGAAATTGCTGAAAAAATGGGGAAATCTCGACCTTATATTACAAACTTAGTTCGATTGTTAGGGCTACCTAAACATATCCTAACAGAAGTTGAAAGTGGGAAGCTTTCCCAGGCTCATGCTAGACTCCTCATTCAATTATCAAGTGATAAACAAGATAAACTCTTGAATCGTATTCAAACTGAAAATCTCTCTGTTCGACAAGTTGAACAAATACTACAAAAAACAAAGAAGATCAGCAAAAAAGAAAAAGATTACTTTGTCAAAGAGGAAGAACAAAAATTGAAAAAAATACTTGGATTAGATGTTAAGATTAGCCTTCAAAAAAAAGATAGCGGTAAAATCTCAATTTCCTTCCATAACCAAGAAGAATACCAACAATTTATTAACAGCCTGAAATAAGGCTGTTATTTTATTATTCTTAACTAACATGGTTATCCACTGCATTTTAGTTTTTAAAAGCCCAGTATTTCAGAATTTTTCTTAGTTTTCCACATTTTGTGGATAACATTTAAAAACATTGTTACTTGTTTTCCACAAGTTGTGGAAAAATAATCTTATCTATGGTAAAATGATTCTATCAATAAACCTTTTAAATTCTATAGTAAAGGAGGAGGAAATCATTGAAGGAAAAACAATTTTGGAATCGTCTTTTAGAACTTGCACATGATAAATTAACTCAGTCAGTTTATGATTTCTATATTTTAGACGCAAAACTGGTTAAAGTTGAAGAAAATACTGCAACGATTTTCTTACCCCGCGATGAAATGCAGATATTCTGGGAAAGAAATATCAATGGGATGCTTTTAGCAGCAGGTTTTGAAATCTATGATACTGAAATAAAAGCTCATTATATCTTCACGAAAGTTGAAGAAGCTAGCTCACAAGTAGCTTTCGAGTCTGAACCTGGCAACGATTATCAACCAATTCCATCCACTATTCCATATTCTGAAACTGGACTCAAGGAAAAGTATACTTTCGATAATTTTGTTCAAGGAAATGGTAATGTTTGGGCTAAGTCCGCAGCTTTAGCAGTTTCTGAAGATCCTGGACTAACTTATAATCCTCTATTTATCTATGGAGGGCCTGGTCTTGGAAAAACCCACCTACTAAATGCCCTTGGTAATGAAATTCTAAAAAAGAGCCCGAATGCGCGTGTTAAATACATACCTGCTGAAAGCTTCATTAATGAATTCCTAGAGCATTTAAGACTCAATGATATGGAAAAATTCAAAAAAACTTATCGTAGTTTGGATCTCCTACTCATTGATGATATTCAATCTCTTAGTGGAAAGAAAGTTCAGACTCAGGAAGAGTTTTTCAATACATTTAACGCCCTTCACAATAATAATAAACAGATTGTTTTGACGAGTGACCGTAGGCCTGAACATTTAGAGAGTCTACCTGAACGTCTGGTCACGCGCTTCTCGTGGGGATTAACGACAGATATCACACCACCTGATTTTGAAACACGTATTGCAATTTTACAGAGTAAAACTGAACATCTCAATTATCATTTTCAGAATGATACACTCGAATATTTAGCTGGACAATTTGACTCTAACGTGCGAGAACTCGAGGGTGCACTCAATGATATCAGCCTAATGGCCAAAGTCAAAAAGATTAACGATATCACAGTTGATATTGCCGCTGAAGCTATTCGTGCTCGTAAACAAGACGTTAGCAAAATGATTGTGATTCCAATTGATAAAATCCAAACAGAAGTTGGAAACTTCTATGGTGTTAGTGTCAAGGAAATGAAAGGAACTAGACGTGTTCAAAATATCGTTTTAGCCCGTCAAGTTGCTATGTACCTAGCCAGAGAAATGACTGATAATAGCCTTCCTAAGATTGGAAAAGAGTTTGGTGGTAAAGACCACACAACGGTCATTCACGCTCATGGAAAAATCAAATCCATGCTTGAAACAGATGATAATTTACGTATAGAAATTGAAAACATCAAAAAGAAAATTAAATAACTTGTGGATAACTTTTGAAAAATTTTTTATTTATCCACATCTTTTAAACAAGGCTCTGTCCTTGAGTTTTCTTGATTACAAGTGTTTTTCCACAGATTTCACACGCTCTATTATTACTATTATCCTTCTAATAATAAAAAGAATAAAGGAGAATCCATGATTCATTTTTCAATTAATAAAAACTTATTTTTACAAGCCTTAAATACAACAAAGAGAGCTATTAGCTCAAAGAATGCAATTCCTATTTTGTCGACTGTAAAAATTGATGTTACCAATGAAGGAATTACCTTGATTGGATCAAATGGTCAAATCTCAATCGAAAATTTCATTTCGCAAAAAAATGAAAATGCAGGTCTCTTGATTAATTCTTTAGGATCAGTTCTACTGGAAGCTTCTTTCTTTATCAATGTTGTTTCAAGTCTTCCAGATGTAACACTTGATTTTAAAGAGATTGAACAAAAGCAAATTGTCTTAACTAGTGGAAAATCAGAGATTACTCTTAAAGGAAAAGATAGCGAGCAATATCCACGTATTCAGGAAATTTCTGCAAGCAATCCTTTAGTTCTTGAAACAAAACTTCTTAAAAAGATTATCAATGAAACAGCTTTTGCAGCTAGTACCCAAGAAAGCCGTCCTATTTTGACGGGGGTACATTTTGTCTTGAGCAATCATAAAGAATTAAAAACAGTTGCGACAGACTCTCACCGTCTTAGTCAGAAAAAGTTGACTCTTGAAAAAAATAGCGATGATTTTGATGTTGTCATCCCAAGTCGTTCGCTACGTGAATTTTCAGCTGTTTTTACGGACGATATCGAAACCGTAGAGATTTTCTTCGCAAACAACCAAATTCTCTTTAGAAGTGAAAATATTAGCTTTTACACACGTCTCTTAGAAGGAAATTATCCAGATACCGATCGATTGATTCCAACAGATTTCAATACAACAGTTACTTTTGATGTTGCTAAACTACGCCAGTCTATGGAACGTGCTCGCCTCTTATCAAGTGCGACACAAAATGGTACTGTTAAATTAGAAATCAAAGAAGGAGTTGTAAGTGCCCATGTTCACTCTCCAGAAGTAGGGAAAGTAAATGAAGAAATTGATACTGAAAATGTAAGTGGTGCTGATTTGACAATTAGTTTCAACCCAACTTATTTGATTGAAGCACTAAAAGCTCTAAATAGCGAAAAAGTTACAATCAGCTTTATTTCAGCAGTTCGTCCATTTACTCTGGTTCCAGCTGATACAGATGAAGATTTCATGCAGCTCATCACGCCAGTTCGTACAAATTAATGGAAAGAGGTTGAGCCTAGCTCGCCTCTTTTATGATATAATCGAAAAAGAAAAAGGAGACTAACTATGTATGAAGTTGGAAATTTTGTTGAAATGAAAAAACCTCATGCTTGTACGATTAAGTCAACAGGCAAAAAGGCAAATCGCTGGGAAATTACCCGTGTTGGTGCAGATATCAAAATAAAATGTAGCAATTGTGATCATGTGGTCATGATGAGTCGCTATGATTTTGAAAGAAAAATGAGTAAAATCATCGACTAAGAACCCTAGTTAGAGGGTTAGCAAGTTTTCCCTTTTTGTGTTATAATATTGAAGATTGAAATGTGAACGGAGAATGAGAAACTATGGCTTTAACAGCAGGTATCGTTGGTTTACCAAACGTAGGTAAATCAACCCTATTTAATGCAATTACAAAAGCAGGAGCAGAGGCTGCAAACTATCCTTTTGCGACTATTGATCCAAACGTTGGAATGGTAGAAGTTCCAGATGAACGCCTACAAAAATTGACTGAAATGATCACTCCTAAGAAGACAGTCCCAACAACCTTTGAATTTACAGATATTGCAGGGATTGTAAAGGGTGCATCAAAAGGAGAAGGTCTGGGGAATAAATTCTTAGCCAATATCCGTGAAGTTGATGCGATTGTTCATGTGGTTCGTGCCTTTGATGATGAAAATGTCATGCGTGAGCAAGGTCGTGAAGATGCCTTTGTGGATCCGCTAGCAGATATTGATACTATTAACCTAGAATTGATTCTTGCTGACTTAGAATCAGTCAATAAACGCTATGCGCGTGTAGAAAAAATGGCGCGTACGCAAAAAGATAAGGAATCAGTTGCAGAATTTAACGTTCTTCAAAAAATTAAACCTGTTCTTGAAGACGGTAAATCAGCACGTACCATTGAATTTACAGATGAAGAGCAAAAAGTAGTCAAAGGTCTTTTCCTTTTGACCACGAAACCTATTCTTTATGTAGCTAATGTTGATGAGGATGTCGTTGGAGACCCAGAATCTATCGATTATGTGAAGAAAATTCGTGAATTCGCAGAAACAGAAAATGCAGAGGTAGTGGTCATTTCAGCGCGTGCTGAAGAAGAAATTTCTGAGTTAGACGATGAAGATAAAAAAGAGTTTCTTGAAGCCATTGGATTGACAGAATCAGGTGTAGATAAGTTGACTCGAGCTGCTTATCATCTACTAGGACTTGGAACTTACTTTACAGCTGGTGAAAAAGAGGTTCGTGCTTGGACATTTAAACGTGGCATGAAAGCTCCTCAAGCAGCTGGTATCATCCACTCTGACTTTGAAAAAGGATTTATTCGTGCAGTGACCATGTCTTATGACGATTTGGTAAAATATGGCTCTGAAAAGGCCGTAAAAGAAGCTGGACGCTTGCGTGAAGAAGGAAAAGAATATGTCGTGCAAGATGGCGATATTATGGAATTCCGCTTTAACGTCTAATCAATATTTAACATAATGTCAATTAGGTTGGAAAAAAATTCCAACCCTTTTGGCTTTTGAAAGGAAATTTAAATGACAAAATTACTTGTAGGATTGGGAAATCCAGGGGATAAATATTTTGAAACTAAACATAATGTTGGCTTTATGTTGATTGATCAAATAGCAAAAAAACAGAATGTCACCTTTACACACGATAAGATATTCCAAGCTGACTTAGCATCCTTTTTCCTTAATGGTGAAAAAATTTATCTGGTAAAACCAACTACCTTTATGAACGAAAGTGGAAAAGCTGTTCATGCATTGTTAACCTACTATGGTTTAGATATTGAAGATTTACTGATTATTTACGATGATCTTGACATGGAAGTAGGAAAAATTCGTCTTCGTGCTAAAGGATCAGCTGGTGGTCATAATGGAATTAAGTCGATTATTCAACATATCGGTACACAGGTTTTCAATCGTGTAAAGATTGGTATTGGTAGACCTAAAAAAGGAATGTCTGTTGTTCACCATGTTTTGAGTAAGTTTGATCAAGAAGATTATATTGGTATTTTACAATCTATTGACAAGGTTGACGATGCTGTAAATTATTATTTACAAGAAAAAAAATTTGAAAAAACGATGCAGAAATACAACGGGTAGGCCAATGAATTTACTAGATTTCTTTTTAGAGAATAAACAAATCCTATCTTGGCATGAGAACCTACCACAGAAACAAAGACAATTATTGCTAGGTCTTTCTGGCTCAGCAAAATCTTTAGCGATTGCTAGTAGTCTGAAGAGTCAGGATAAGGTTTTAGTGATGACTTCCACATATGGAGAAGCTGAGCGTCTGGTCAATGATCTAATCTCTATACTAGGTTCGGATCTGGTTTATCCATTTCTAGTAGATGATTCACCAATGGTCGAATTTTTGGTATCATCTCAGGAAAAGATTTTTTCTAGGGTTGAAGCTTTGCGTTTTCTAAGAGATAAGTCTCAAAGAGGGATTTTAGTTTGTAATGTCGCAGCTAGTCGGGTATTCTTACCAAATCCTCAAGTTTTTGATGATAGTGTCTTAGAACTTCAAGTGGGCCAGGAATGCGAACAAAGAGAATTAAAAAATCACTTAATTTCTCTTGGTTATAAGAAAGTTACACAAGTTCAAAGTCAGGGAGAATTTAGCCTTCGTGGAGATATTCTAGATATCTTTGAAACTTCTCAACTATCTCCTTACCGAATAGAATTTTTTGGTGATGAGATTGATGGCATTAGAGAATTTGATACTGAAACTCAGCTTTCTAAAGACAGTCAGTCTAAAGTACTGATATATCCAGCAAGTGATATTTTACTAACTTTTGAAGATTATCAGCGTGGCCAGAAATTTTTAGAACATGAGATTGATAAGTCACTTTCTCCAACTATAAAGTCTTACTTAGAAGAAGTTTTTAGTTGCACGAAAGAGCAAGTTCTTCATGCTGATATTCGTAAGTTTTTATCTAATTTTTATAAAAAACAGTGGACACTGATAGATTATTTGAATCAAGTGCCCATTATCTTTGATGATTTTCAAAAAATCTTGAATCAGTACGATGCTTTTGATAAGGAAATCGCTAGCTACTTTACAGATGATTTACATAATGGTAAATCAGTGTCAAGTCTACTTTACTTTGTAGATACAGAAGGGATTTTAAAAAAATATCAGCCTTCTAGTTTCTTTTCAAATTTCCAAAAAGGGCTTGGAAATCTAAAATTTGATCATCTGTATCAATTTAGTCAATATCCAATGCAAGAGTTCTTCAATCAGTTTTCTTTTCTGAAAGAAGAAATTGAACGTTATAAAAAATTGAAGTATACAATTGTTCTTCAATCAAGTACCAAAACTGAATTAAAGAAACTGTCAACGATTCTTGATGAATATGATATTAAAGTTGATAATAGTAATGAAAGTGAAATCTGTAAAGGAACTGTCAATCTTGTTGAAGGAAATCTGCGACATGGGTTTCATTTTGTAGATGAAAATCTTGTATTTATCACTGAATATGAGATTTTTAAAAAGAAGATTAAACGGAAATATAGAAGACAAAATATCAGCAACGCTGAGCGATTAAAGGATTATAACGAGCTCCAAAAAGGAGACTATGTTGTTCATCAAATTCATGGTATTGGGCAATATTTAGGGATTGAAACGATTGAAATCAAAGGAATTCATCGAGACTACGTAAGTGTTCTATATCAAAATGGAGATCGTATTTCTATCCCTGTGGAGCAGATACAGACTCTTTCTAAGTATGTCTCTAGTGATGGTAAGGCTCCAAAGTTAAACAAATTAAACGATGGACGTTTTAAAAAAGCGAAGCAAAAAGTAAAGAGTCAAGTTGAAGATATTGCAGATGATTTAATTAAGTTATATGCAGAGAGAAGTCAACTTAAAGGTTTTGCATTTTCCAAAGATGATGAAGACCAAAACGCTTTTGACGAAGCATTCCCATATGTAGAGACTGAGGACCAACTTCGAAGTATCGAAGAGATAAAGAAAGATATGCAGGCTCCTCAACCGATGGACCGACTTTTAGTTGGAGATGTTGGTTTTGGTAAGACTGAGGTGGCCATGCGAGCTGCATTTAAGGCTGTCAATGATCATAAACAGGTTGTCGTTTTAGTACCAACTACCGTTCTTGCTCAGCAACATTACAGTAATTTTAAAGAAAGATTTGAACAATTTGCTGTCAATGTAGATGTTTTGAGTCGTTTTAGAAGTAAAAAAGAGCAGACTGAGACACTTGAAAAATTGAAAAAAGGTCAAGTAGATATTTTGATAGGAACTCATCGAGTTTTATCTAAAGATGTTGAGTTTGCTGATTTGGGGTTGATGATTATTGATGAAGAACAACGATTTGGAGTAAAGCATAAAGAAGCTTTGAAGGAATTAAAAAAGAAGGTTGATGTCTTAACCTTGACAGCTACACCAATTCCTAGAACCCTCCACATGTCTATGTTAGGTATCCGAGATTTATCAGTCATCGAAACTCCTCCAACCAATCGATATCCTGTTCAAACCTATGTTCTTGAACAGAATGATCGTGTCATTCGTGATGCTGTATTGAGAGAAATGGATCGTGGTGGTCAGGTTTACTATCTTTACAACAAAGTTGACACGATTGAAAAAAAGGTTTCAGAGTTACAAGAACTGATTCCAGAAGCTTTGATTGGATTTGTTCATGGACAAATGAGTGAAATTCGTTTGGAGAATACGCTACTTGACTTTATAGAAGGACAGTATGATATTCTTGTCACCACTACAATTATTGAAACAGGTGTGGACATTCCAAATGCAAATACTTTATTTATTGAAAATGCGGATCATATGGGTCTGTCTACCTTGTATCAATTAAGAGGTCGGGTTGGTCGTAGTAACCGAATCGCTTATGCTTATCTTATGTATCGTCCAGATAAAACCCTGACAGAAGTTTCTGAGAAAAGATTAGAAGCCATAAAAGGTTTCACTGAACTAGGTTCTGGTTTCAAAATCGCTATGCGTGATTTATCCATTCGTGGAGCGGGTAATCTTTTAGGAAGTTCGCAGTCTGGTTTTATTGATTCTGTTGGTTTTGAGTTGTATTCTCAGTTGCTGGAAGAAGCGATAGCTAAGAAAAATGGAACTGACAAAAAACGTGAAAAAGGAAATGCTGAGTTAATTTTACAAATTGATGCTTATCTTCCGGATGAGTACATTTCAGATGAACGGCATAAAATTGAAATTTACAAGAGAATTCGTCAAATTGACAATCGTGTCAACTATGAAGAATTACAAGATGAGTTGATCGATCGTTTTGGAGAATATCCAGATGTGGTTGCTTACCTTTTAGAAATTGGGTTAGCCAAAGCATATCTTGATAAAGTATTTGTCAATCGTGTAGAAAGAAAGGTTAATAAGCTGGTCATTCAGTTTGAAAAAATATCGCAACAATTATTTTTAACACAAGATTATTTCCAGGCTCTTTCTCAGACAAGTTTGAAGGCAAATATTTCAGAAAATCAAGGTTTAATCGAAGTTGTTTTTGATATTCGTAATAAAAAGGATTATGAGATTTTGGAAGGTCTTTTAACTTTTGGAGAATCATTAGCAAATATAAAAGAATCAAAATAGTCACATTAGGAGTTATCTTTTTTCTTCTATAAAAGGTAGAAAAATGGTACAATAATAATTTGAGGTAATAAAAATGAGATTAGATAAATATTTAAAAGTATCAAGAATTATTAAGCGTCGTACAGTGGCTAAAGAAGTTGCAGATAAGGGACGTATCAAGGTAAATGGTATTCTTGCTAAGAGCTCTACAGATTTAAAAATCAACGATCAAGTCGAAATTCGTTTTGGAAATAAATTGTTGCTCGTAAAAGTGTTAGAAATGAAAGATAGCACTAAAAAAGAAGATGCTGCCGGTATGTATGAAATTATCAGCGAAACAAGGGTAGAAAACGATGTATAAAAAAATTGTACAAATGAATAATTCTTTTATTCAAAATGAACACCAACGTCGTAAATACTTGATGGAAGAACGACAAAGAAGAAATCGTTTTATGGGCTGGGTTTTGATTTTGATTATGTTGTTGTTCATCCTACCAACCTATAATTTGACTCAAAGTTATCAGCAACTACTCGAACGTCGCCAACAGTTAGCCGATCTGAAAAAACAGTATCAAGAATTGAGCGATGAAAAAGATAAAGAATCAAATCTTGCAACCAAATTAAAGGACGAAACATACGCAGCCAAGTATTTGCGTGCAAAATATTACTATTCAAAATCATGGGAAGAAGTTTATACTATTCCGGACTTACTTCCTAGGTAATGTAAAATGGAAAATTTATTAGATATTATTGAACAATTTTTAAGTCAATCAGATGAAAAATTAGAAGAGTTAGCTCAAAAAAATCATCTGTTACGGTTACAGGAAGAAGAGGAAAAAAAGAATGCGTAAATTTTTAGTGATATTGCTACTTCCTATTTTTTTAAAAAGTGTCCAAGTAGTAAGCACTGAGAATCCAGTTATCATTCCAAACCAAGAAGTTTATTCCTTAACCCACGCTTCGTATCACTTTTACTATCAAGATGTTATAGAATCTCCAAAATTTTATGGTGAAACATCTGTTTATTCTACAGAAGATTTGATTAAAGAATCAGGAAAAGTCAATGCAGATACAAAATTATCTGTTTTAGAATGGAGATTAAATAAACAAGGACAGCCTATCTTTAAATTGTCTAATAATCAGTTTGTGATGGCCGATAAACGACTTTTATACGATAGTTCAATTGTCAACAATTTTTCTAAACGACTGTGGTTAGAACCTGAATTTATTGTCTATAATAGCCCTTATGATAAACAAGAATTAAAATCTACTTTGGTACCCTATCAAGATGTTGAAGTAGATATGTCTATTTTTGCTGGTGGGCATGAATTTTTACATATCAAACAAACTGGTTGGATTTCGACGGATTATATTTCCAATGATGATAATAGAATCCAGAAAGTACAAGAGTTGTTATCTGCGAATTATCAAAATGAACAGTTTTCTATTTATGTTAAACAATTGAGTACAGGTAAGGAAGCTGGGATTAATGAAGATCAAAAAATGTACGCTGCTAGTGTTATGAAATTGCCTTATCTTTATTATGTTCAAGAAAAAATCAATCAAGGTGATTACCAACTTGACACGAAATTAAAGTATGTTTCCGAAGTTAATGATTTCCCTGGTTCTTATAAACCTGAAGGAAGCGGAAGTCTCCCTAAAACAGCAGACAATAAAGAATACACAATCAAAGATTTAATCACAAAAACTGCAAAAGAATCTGACAATGTAGCTCATAATATTCTTGGTTATTATATTACGAATAAATCAGATGAAGCCTTTAAAAAAGAGATGGCTACTATCGCAGGTGAGGAATGGGATGTGACAGATAAGTTGGCTTCAGCGAAAATGGCTGGTCAAGTTATGGAATCTATTTATAATCAGAATGGTTTTGTTTTAGAATCCCTATCACAAACAGCTTTTGATAATCAGAGGATTGCTAAGAATATTTCTGCTAAGGTAGCCCATAAAATTGGGGATGCAGATGAATTTAAACACGATGTAGGAATAGTCTATACAGATTCTCCTTTCATTATTTCAATCTTTACCAAAGATTCTGATTATGATACCATTTCTAAAATTGCTAAGGATGTCTATGAGGTCCTAAAATGAGAGACCGAGATTTTTTAAATCATTTTCTAGAAAAAGGTTATTTTAAAGATCATTCACGAGTTATATTAGCCTTGTCTGGTGGATTGGATTCGATGTTTCTTTTTCATCTCCTTTCAACTTACCAAGAAGAACTTGGGATTGAATTATTTTTAGCTCATGTAAACCATAAACAACGATTAGAATCAGACCATGAAGAATATGAATTAATAAAACTAGCTGAACAAGTTGGAGTTCCAATTTACGTAGCTCATTTTACTGGAGATTTTTCAGAAGCAAATGCTCGTCAATTTCGCTATAAATTTTTTAGGAAAGTGATGGGGAAAACTTCCTCTACAGCCCTTGTAACAGCTCATCATGCAGATGATCAGGTTGAGACGGTATTTATGCGAATGATTAGGGGTGTTAGATTACAACACTTATCAGCTATTAAAGAAAGACAAGAGTTTGATAAAGGAGAATTGATTCGTCCTTTGCTGTCTTTTTATAAGAAGGATTTTCCTGAAATCGAGCATTTTGAAGATAGGACGAATGAAGAAAATTACTATTTTCGCAATCGAGTTCGTAATATTTACTTACCACAACTGGAAAAAGAAAATATTCAGGTGAAGAGAGCATTTTTAGAGTTTGGAAAAGAAGTATCTGACTATCAAATTGCTCTGACTGAATTATCTCAAACAGTCAATGTGGAAGATTTAACTCAGTTTTTATTCTTTTCTGAGGCAACACAGCGAATTTTGCTACAACAATACCTTAGTTGTTTTGCTGATTTAAATGTAACAAGAGAACAATTTCAAGAAATTCATCATATTTTAAAAACTAAGAGTCAATATCGCCATTATATAAAAAATGGTTATGAACTTGTAAAAGAATACCAGCACTTTCGAATTTGTAAAATCAGACCAAAGTCTGATGAAAAAAGTAGTGAGTGTGTGTTAAACTATCAAAATCAACTTCATTATGAAGGTTATTTATTTTCATTTGGAATCCCTCTAGAAGGGGAAAATATTCAAAAGATGAATGTTTCTCGTGAAACATCTTTGATTTTAAGGCATCGACAGCCTGGTGATTATTTGATAAAAAATGGTCATCGTAAAAAACTAAGGCGACTTTTTATTGATTTAAAAATTCCTAAAGAAAGACGAGAAAAAGCTATTATCATTGAGCAATTTGGAAAAATTTGTTCAGTTTTAGGAATTGAAATCAGTGATTTGAGTAAAAAAATGAAAAATGATATAATGAACACTGTACTTTATATAGAAAAAATAGATAGGTAAAATCATGTTAGAAAAAGATATCAAGAAAATTTTGATTTCACAAGATGAAATTACAGAAGCAGCTAAAAAATTGGGTGCTCAGTTGACAAAAGATTATGAGGGTAAAAATCCGATTTTAGTTGGAATTTTAAAAGGTTCTATTCCTTTTATGGCAGAATTGGTGAAATATATTGATACACATCTTGAAATGGACTTTATGATGGTCTCTAGCTATCATGGTGGGACTGTAAGTAGTGGTGTCATTAATATTAAACAAGACGTAACTCAAGATATTAAAGGTCGACATGTTGTCTTTGTAGAAGATATCATTGACACTGGTCAAACCTTGAAAAGTTTGAAAGATATGTTTACTGCAAGAGAAGCAGCGTCTGTGAAGATTGTTACCATGCTTGATAAACCAGAAGGTCGCACTGTAGAAATCGAAGCAGATTATACATGTTTTACAATTCCAAATGAATTTGTTGTAGGATATGGACTAGACTATAATGAAAACTATCGTAACCTTCCTTATGTAGGTGTATTGAAAGAGGAAGTTTACTCAAAATAGAAGGGTAAGTGTTTGAATGCAAAAACAAAATAATGGTTTCATAAAAAATCCATTTCTTTATTTGTTGATGATTTTCTTGCTAGTGACAGGATTCCAGTACTTTTTTGCTGGCAGATCCGCTGGTCATAGTCAACAAATTAAGTACTCAGAATTGGTTCAGGAAATCACTAACGACAATGTAAAAGAAATGACCTACCAACCAAGTGGTAGTGTTATTGAAGTGTATGGTGTCTACAAAACTGCTAAGACAGAGAAACAGGAAACGGGAATTCAATTTTTTACACCCTCTGCTACAAAAGTAGAGAAATTTACAAGTATTGTCCTCCCATCAGATACAACTGTAGCGGATTTGCAAAAGTTAGCAAGTGAACACCAAACACAGATTGAAGTGAAACACGAAAGCTCAAGTGGTATGTGGATTAACATCCTGGTTTCAGTAGTACCATTTGCTATCTTATTCTTCTTCCTCTTCTCTATGATGGGAAATATGGGCGGAAATAGTGGACGCAATCCAATGAGCTTTGGACGTAGTAAAGCTAAAGCTGCTAATAAAGAAGATATCAAAGTTCGCTTCTCAGATGTCGCAGGCGCAGAGGAAGAAAAACAAGAACTTGTTGAAGTTGTTGAATTCTTAAAAGATCCAAAACGATTTACAAAATTGGGTGCCCGGATTCCAGCTGGAGTTCTCTTAGAAGGACCTCCGGGAACTGGTAAAACATTACTTGCCAAAGCAGTCGCAGGAGAAGCTGGTGTACCATTCTTTAGTATTTCAGGTTCTGACTTTGTAGAAATGTTCGTCGGTGTCGGTGCGAGCCGTGTACGTTCTCTCTTTGAGGACGCAAAAAAAGCAGAACCAGCTATTATCTTCATTGATGAAATTGATGCCGTTGGTCGCCAACGTGGTGTTGGTTTAGGTGGAGGTAATGATGAACGAGAACAAACCTTAAACCAACTCTTGATTGAAATGGATGGTTTTGAAGGAAATGAAGGAATTATTGTCATTGCGGCAACAAACCGTTCAGATGTTCTTGATCCGGCTCTACTTCGTCCAGGTCGTTTTGATAGAAAAGTATTGGTTGGTCGTCCAGATGTTAAGGGACGCGAAGCAATTTTGAAAGTCCATGCTAGAAATAAACCTTTAGCTGAAGATGTAGATTTGAAATTGGTAGCACAACAAACTCCAGGTTTTGTTGGTGCCGATTTGGAAAATGTATTGAATGAAGCAGCTTTAGTTGCAGCTCGTCGTAATAAATCAGTGATTGATGCTTCTGATATTGATGAAGCTGAAGATCGTGTTATCGCTGGACCATCTAAGAAAGACAAGACAGTTTCACAAAAAGAACGTGAATTGGTTGCCTACCATGAGGCAGGACACACCATTGTCGGTCTAGTATTGTCAAATGCCCGTGTTGTTCATAAAGTTACCATAGTACCACGTGGACGTGCAGGCGGATATATGATTGCACTTCCTAAAGAAGACCAAATGCTTTTATCTAAAGAAGATATGAAAGAGCAATTAGCTGGATTAATGGGTGGACGTGTAGCTGAAGAGATTATCTTTAACGTCCAAACAACTGGAGCATCTAATGACTTCGAACAAGCGACTCAGATGGCGCGTGCTATGGTTACTGAGTATGGTATGAGTGAAAAACTTGGTCCAGTACAATATGAAGGAAATCATGCTATGTTTGGTGCACAAAGCCCTCAAAAATCAATTTCAGAACAAACAGCTTATGAAATTGACGAAGAAGTTCGTTCATTATTGAATGAAGCACGAAACAAAGCTGCTGAAATTATCCAGTCAAATCGTGAAACTCACAAGCTGATTGCAGAAGCATTATTGAAATACGAAACATTGGATAGTACACAAATTAAATCTCTATACGAAACAGGAAAGATGCCTGAAACAGTAGAAGAGGAATCACATGCACTATCTTATGATGAAGTAAAATCAAAAATGAGTGAAGAAAATTAATTATCTTAAATACTATAAACAGAGGGGGCACAAGTTTTCTCTGTTTTTTTTAAAAAAGGGCTCTTTGTCAACTGTAGTGGGTTGATG
>NZ_KV807712.1:0-31602 GCF_001812125.1 Streptococcus sp. HMSC071D03 | reverse complement strand
AGGGGATTTACCCACTACAGAAATTATAGAGCCAGTTTTTGATTTCCAATGAGATGTCAAATAAGTATATAACTTTACTTTTGGGACAAAATTTGTTAAAATATAGCCATGTTATAAAATCTAACATACAAGGAGAAATGAATCATGAGCATGAAAAAACGCTTATTAGGAGCAGGTTTGACACTTGCTGCTGCGGTCCTATTGGCAGCATGTGGCCAGTCAGCATCAGACGGTAAAACATACTCGTCGACCTTTGGTGCAGATCCAACAACCTTCAACTATCTCTTGGACTACTCTGGTGATAACACTGCCATTGTAACCAACTTGGTTGATGGTTTGCTTGAAAATGATAACTACGGAAACCTTATTCCTGCCCTTGCAGAAGATTGGAGTGTTTCTAAGGATGGTTTAACTTATACCTACAAACTTCGCCAAGATGCCAAGTGGTTTACAGCTGACGGTGAAGAATACGCTCCCCTTAAAGCACAAGACTTTGTAACTGGTATCAAGTACGCTGCTGATAACAAGGGTCAAGCCCTAGACTTGATTCAGAACTCTATCAAGGGCTTGGACGATTATGTGACAGGCGCAAATACTGACTTTTCAAATGTTGGTGTCAAAGCCTTAGATGACTATACTGTGCAATATACCTTGACTCGTCCAGAGTCATTCTGGAACTCTAAGACAACTAACAGTATCTTGTTCCCTGTAAACGAAGAATTCCTTGCTTCTAAAGGTAAAGACTTCGGAACCCTGAAACCAGATAGCATTCTTTATAGCGGACCATATTTGTTAAAAGATTTTACATCTAAGTCTTCTATCGAATATGTGAAAAACCCACATTACTATGATCAAGAAAAAGTAACGATTGAAAAGGTGAAATTGGCCTACTTTGATGGTTCAGACCAAGACTTGACAATCCGTAACTTTGAAAGTGGTGCTTACTCATCTGCAGGTGTTTATCCAAATAGCTCAAACTTCGCTAAGACCAAGGAAAAGTACAAGGACAATATCGTTTATAGCTTGCAAGATGCAACATCTTGGTACTATAACTTTAACGTCAACCGTGGTGCTTATAACCATACTGCAAAAACAAGCGATGAGCAAAAGCAAGCAACTCAAGCTGCAGTTTCGAATAAAAACTTCCGTCAGGCAATTAACTTCGCCATTGATCGTACAGCATACTCAGCTCAATCAAATGGTGAAGAAGCAGCTAAAAACACTCTTCGTAACTCGCTCGTGCCGCCAACTTTTGTACAAGTTGGAGACAAGACTTTTGGTGAAACAGTTGCTTCAAAATTGGTCAACTATGATACACAATGGTCAAATATGAATATTGAAGATGCTCAAGATGGTTATTTCAATAAAGAAAAAGCACAAGCCAAGTTTGTAGAAGCTAAAAAAGAATTAGAAGCCCAAGGTGTGACCTTCCCAATTCATTTGGACTTGCCTGTAGATCAAGTAAACAAGACCTTGCTTTCAGGAACAAACTCTATCAAACAATCAATCGAATCAACACTTGGTTCTGAAAATGTAGTGGTTGATGTTATCCAATTGTCGACAGATGATTATACAAATGCAACAGCTCAAGCACCAACGCCAGCTGATCATGACTATGATTTGAACTTGGATGGATGGTCGGCTGACTACCAAGATCCATCAACTTATCTCAATCCTTTCAACGCTGAAGATGGATTCTATCTCAAGATTTTGGGACTTGATCCAAGCAAGGACACCGGTAAGATTACTAGTCTAGGTTTGGACCAATTTACTCAAAAATTAAAAACAGCAGATGCAGAAAATACAGACGTAGCTAAACGCTATGAAAACTACGCAGATGCACAAGCTTGGTTGATTGATAGTTCTCTTCTAATCCCAGTTGTGTCAAACGGTGGTGGAGCTTCGGTGACACGCGTGACACCATTTACACGTGCTTACTCACTAGTTGGGATCAAAGGAACTGGAAGCAACTACAAGTACATGAGATTGCAGACAGATGTTGTTACAAGCTCTCAATTTGCTGAAGCTAAGTCTAAATGGGAACAAGAACGTAAAAATTCTGTCGAAAAGAGTCAAAAAGACTTTGAAAGTCACGTGAAATAAGTTTAAGAAGATAGGTTGGGCAAAAACTCAATTTAAAAATGAAATTGAGTGAAGCTCTCAATTATAAAATGCATAGTATCAAGTTTTTTGAACACTTAATACTATGTATTTTTTTATTTTGAAGACTTTTACCCTGCCTCTTGCTTTTTATTAACGATAAATCTTTACTGCGATAGCGGGTCGTTTTTTTGTTTTTGAGACTCTAAAAGGCTATTTTTATAAAAATTTGAATTTCTCCAGTTGAAACCTTCGACTTTCTTGGTAATTATTGAAAGCTTTAGGGTGTGAGAGTACGGTGTTGAGAACTTGTCAACCGATTTCTATCTCTTGGTATTTTTGTTAGAAGTCTTCTTTCAAAAAAAGATATGAGGCATTTAATGATTGAAATATAATAATTTTGGTTTTAAGGCAAAATAAAACGGTTGCAATTCAGGTGTTGATAGCATCCGGTGTTACTTTGTGATATAATAGAAATAAAATAATTAATAGAGGTGTAAGGTGGGAAGACGTTTAAAAGAAAATAAAACGAGCAAGTTTCAGCAAAGTTTCAATATTATTTTGTTGTTTCTATATATAGTGCTTACTTGTTTTTTGCTGTTTTTAATATTCAGATATCATATCTTAGCCGTTAGTTATTTCAATCTTCTTCTAGCAGCTATTATGGTGTTCATTGCGCTAGTAGCTTTATTTTTAATATCAAATAGAAAAGCTAAGAAGTTTACTTTAATCATGCTCTTGCTATCTATTGTAGCCAGCTCACTAGCTTTGGTTGGAGTTCATCAGTTCGTTAGTTTGGCCAATCATTTAAATGCAACATCTAACTATTCTAGTTACTCTATCAGTGTTGCAGTTTTGGAGGATAGTGAGATTGGTAATGTATCTCAACTATCCAGTGTGACAGCTCCGACAAAAACAGATGCGGAGAATATCAAAAAACTGCTTGATGATATTAAGACAAGTCAGAATAAAGACCTAAAGGTTGAGGATAGTTCTTCTTACCTTGCGGCTTATAAGAGTCTCTTAGCTGGAGAGACCAAGGCAATTATTTTGAATAGTGTCTTTGAAAATCTGATTGAACAAGAGTATCCGGATCACGCCAAAAAAATCAAGAAAATTTATACCAAGGAACTAACCAAAACTGTTGAGGCACCTAAGTCTTCTCAAAACAAGGCTTTTAATATCTATATTAGTGGTATTGACACATACGGACCGATTAGCTCCGTTTCTCGTTCAGATGTCAACATCATCATGACGGTCAATCAAGAAACCAAGAAAATTCTCTTGACAACGACCCCTCGTGATGCTTATGTGCCCATAGCTGATGGAGGCAATAACCAAAATGATAAATTGACCCATGCAGGTATTTATGGTGTGGATGCTTCGATTCATACTTTGGAAAATCTTTATGGAATTGACCTAAATTACTATGCACGACTCAACTTCACTTCCTTCTTGAAATTAATTGATCTTTTAGGTGGTGTCGATGTTTATAATGACCAAGAATTCACCTCGCTTCATGGCAAATATCATTTCCCTGTTGGTAATGTTCATCTAGACTCTGAACAAGCTCTGGGATTTGTGCGCGAGCGTTATTCATTATCAAACGGTGATGGAGACCGTGGGCGCAATCAACAGAAAGTCATTTCTGCTATTATTCAAAAACTAACTTCAACAGAAGCTTTGAAGAATTTTGATGGCATTATGCAAAGTTTGCAAGATTCAGTGCAAACAAATATGCCACCTGAAACAATGGTTAGCTTAGTGAACGCCCAACTAGCAAGTGGAGGGAAATATACTGTCATCACTCGAGATCTAAAGGGAACTGGTCGTATGGATCTTCCTTCCTATGCCATGCCTGACAGCAGTCTTTATATGCTAGAGGTAGATCCAAATAGCTTAGAGACACTCAAAACAGAAATTAAAGATATCATGGAAGGAAAATAAGATGATTGATATCCATTCACACATAGTTTTTGATGTAGATGATGGTCCTAAGGATAAGACAGAAAGTATAGCGCTTCTGAAGGAAGCCTATGCTCAAGGAGTCCGTACCATCGTTTCGACTTCCCATCGTCGAAAGGGGATGTTTGAAACACCAGAAGAGGACATATTAAGAAATTTTAAAGTTGTCAAGGAGTTGGCTAAAGAGGTTGCTTCTGATTTAACTATCTTGTATGGAGCAGAGATTTATTACAGCAGTGATGCTTTAAACAAATTAGAGAATCAGCAGATTCCACAACTAAATGGCACCCGTTATGCCTTGATAGAATTCAGTATGAATACCCCTTATCGTGAAATCCATAATGCATTAACCAATGTGCTCATGCTAGGAATAACTCCAGTAATAGCTCATATAGAGCGTTACGATGCTTTGGAAAACAACGAAAAAAGGGTTAAAGAGCTTATTAATATGGGTTGCTATACACAAGTTAATAGTTCAAGTATCCTTAAACCAAAATTGTTTGGAGATACCTATAAATTCATGAAAAAACGTGCTCGCTATTTCTTGGAGCGAGACTTGGTTCATATAGTTGCTAGTGATATGCATAATCTGGATAGTCGTCCACCTTATATGAAAGAAGCCTACGAAATCGTAAGTAAAAAGTATGGATTGGATAAAGCTCGGGAACTCTTTATGTTAAATCCAGAAAAAATCATTAAAGATCAAATTATTTAGGAGTTATAATGAAAGAAAAAGATACTATTGAAATCAATGTTATTCAGTTGTTAAAGGCACTATGGAAAAAGAAACTGCTAATCCTTCTTGTAGCCATCGTAGCAGGAGCTGCTGCATTTGCATATAGTAGTTTTGTTGTTAAACCTGAGTATAGAAGTACAACTCGGATCTATGTAGTTAATCGAAACCAAAGTGATAAACCGGGATTGACAAATCAAGATCTACAAGCAGGAACTTACCTGGTTAAGGACTATCGTGAGATCATTCTTTCCCAAGATGTCCTAGAGAAAGTAGTTGCTGATCTTGGCTTAAACATTAATGCGAAAATATTAGCTAAGAAGATTCAAGTAACGGTTCCCGCAGATACACGTATCGTATCTATTTCAGTTAGTGATCACAAACCTGACGAAGCAAGTCGAATTGCAAATGCTCTTCGAGATGTTGCGGCACAAAAGATTATTGCGGTCACCCGTGTTTCTGACGTAACTACCTTGGAGGAAGCACGTCCAGCAACTGGACCGTCTTCACCAAATATTCGTCGAAATACCATTATGGGAGTTGTAGCAGGTGCAGGATTAGTGATTGTAGTGGTCTTGTTGCTTGAACTATTCGATGACCGTATTAAACGTCCAGAAGATATCGAAGATGTTATGGAAATTTCACTCCTTGGAGTCATTCCAGACATGGATAAATTAAAGTAAGGGAGAACTTATGGCGAAGTTAGAATTATCACAACAAAAACTGAACTCTGTAAAAAAAGCAGAAGAGTACTACAATGCTTTATGTACAAATATACAACTGAGTGGGAATAACTTAAAGGTTATTGCCGTTACATCGGTTGACCCTAGCGAAGGAAAGTCTACAACAGCTACTAATGTTGCTTGGGCTTTTGCGCGTGCTGGCTACAAGACGCTATTGATTGATGCCGACATTCGAAACTCAGTCATGTCTGGAGTATTCAAATCAAGAGAACGAATCACAGGTTTAACTGATTATCTTGCTGGTACGCAAGACTTATCTCATGGTCTTTGTGAAACAAACATTGATAATTTATTTATGATCCAATCAGGGTCACCTTCTCCAAATCCAACAGCTCTTCTTCAAAGTACCAATTTTGAATTGATGATTGAAACACTACGAAAATATTTTGATTATATTATTGTTGATACAGCCCCAATCGGAGTTGTAATTGATGCAGCGATTATTGTTCAAAAATGTGATGCATCCATTTTGGTTACAGAAGCTGGCGGAACAAAAAGAAGAGATATTCAAAAAGCTAAGGTTCAGTTAGAACAAACAGGGATCCTATTTTTGGGTGTTGTTTTAAATAAATTTGATGTTAAACGAGAAAAATATGGATCTTATGGAACTTACGGTTCTTATGGTAAAAGAAAAAAATAAGATAGGGAGTTCAGTATGGAAGGAAGAGGCCTCTACAATATAACTCTGGCCCTCTTGCAGAGTATACTTGTTAGTTTATTAGCTTATGTACTGATTGCAATTTCAGAAACTGACATTGTTTTAAATACAGTATTTGTTCTGTTTTTTCTTCACTTTGTTGCCTTCTACATCAGTGGATACGGTAAGGATTTTTTTAAACGTGGTCAGTATGTGGAGTTAGTAGAAACAATTAAATATATTATCTTTTATGCTCTGCTGATTAGTTTTTCAAGTTTTTTCTTGAAGGAAAAGTTTGTAATTTCAAGGCGAGGGATGGTATACTTGCTTTCCTTGTACAGTGTTTTGAATTATCTACTCAGTTTCTTTGTGAAGAGATATTGGAGAATCTTCAAACATAATTTGAAGGGAAGTCGTAATATTTTATTGATTACGGCGATGTCCCGTACCGAAAAAGTATTGGATCGATTATTAACAGCTAATGATGTTCAAGGGAAATTGGTTGCAGTAAGCGTTTTAGACATGCCAGAGTTCACTCATGAAAAGGTGATTGTGGTACCAAAGGAGCAATTACTGAGCTATGCGACACATGAAGTGGTGGATGAAGTCTTTGTCAATCTTCCAAGTGAGGACTATGATATTGGAGCTGTTATTTCTCAGTTTGAAACAATGGGAATCGATGTAACAGTTACCTTAAATGCTTTCGATAAAAATTTAGGTCGAGATAAACAAATCCATGAGATGGCGGGTTTGAACGTAGTGACATTTTCTACAAATTTTTACAAGCTAAGTCACATAATTGCCAAACGAATCCTTGATATTTGTGGAGCTATTGTTGGGTTGCTCCTTTGTGGAATTGCTAGTCTATTTTTGGTCCCCTTGATTCGTAAAGATGGTGGACCAGCTATTTTTGCTCAAACTCGTATAGGGAAAAATGGTCGACATTTTACCTTTTATAAATTTAGATCAATGTGTGTTGATGCAGAGCAGAGAAAAAAAGATTTTATGGGGCAGAACACGATGCAAGGTGGAATGTTTAAGATGGACGATGATCCTCGTGTTACAAAAATTGGTCGTTTTATTCGTAAAACCAGTTTAGATGAGTTACCCCAGTTTTGGAATGTCTTTATAGGAGATATGAGTCTGGTCGGCACACGCCCACCAACTGTAGATGAGTATGAAAAGTACACACCTGAGCAAAAACGTCGTCTTAGCTTTAAACCTGGTATTACAGGCTTGTGGCAAATTAGTGGCCGAAGTAAAATAACCGATTTTGACGATGTTGTAAAACTAGATGTGGCTTATATTGATAATTGGACAATCTGGAAAGATATTGAAATTTTGTTAAAAACTGTTAAAGTTGTATTTATGAGAGATGGAGCGAAGTGATTTCTGTACGTCCATCATATTAGGAGAGAAATGAAAAAGTCAGTTTATATCATTGGTTCGAAAGGAATTCCTGCTAGGTATGGGGGATTTGAAACCTTTGTTGAAAAATTAACAGCCTTTCAACAAGATAAGGCTATCCAATATTATGTGGCTTGTATGCGTGAGAACTCTGCAAAATCAGGGATTATTGAGGATGTTTTTGAACATAACGGTGCTATCTGTTATAACGTCGATGTTCCTAATATTGGTCCAGCGCGAGCCATAGCATATGATGTCGCGGCAATTAACAAAGCTATTGAAATTGCCAAAGAAAATAAGGATGAAGCTCCCGTTTTCTATATCTTAGCCTGCCGCATTGGACCATTTATCCGAGGTATTAAGAAAAAAATCCAGGCGCTAGGTGGGACCCTTCTGGTCAATCCGGATGGTCATGAGTGGTTGCGGGCTAAGTGGAGCGCCCCAGTTCGTCGCTACTGGAAAATTTCTGAAGGTCTAATGGTCAAACATGCTGATCTTTTAGTTTGTGATAGTAAGAATATTGAAAAGTATATCCAAGAAGATTATAAACAGTTTCAACCTAAGACAACCTATATCGCCTATGGAACGGATACAACTCGCTCTACATTAAAGAGTAGTGACGAAAAAGTACGTTCTTGGTTTAAAGATAAAAATATCTCTGAAAATGAGTATTACCTTGTTGTAGGACGATTTGTTCCAGAGAATAACTATGAATCTATGATTCGTGGCTTTTTAGCATCCAACTCTAAGAAGGACTTTGTCCTAATCACAAATGTAGAACAGAATAAATTTTATAATCAGCTATTAGCAAGTACTGGATTTGATAAAGATCCACGAGTGAAATTTGTTGGAACAGTCTACGACCAAGAACTTCTGAAGTATATTCGAGAAAACGCCTATGCTTACTTCCATGGACATGAAGTTGGAGGAACCAATCCTTCGCTACTTGAAGCTTTGGAGTCAACAAAGTTGAACCTACTACTCGATGTTGGTTTTAACCGCGAAGTTGGGGAGCAAAGTGCGATCTATTGGAAAAAAGATGAGCTTTCCCAAGTAATCGAGAAAGTTGAACAATTTGATGCAAAAATGATTGATGAGTTAGATAGACAATCAAATCAGAGAATTGCGGATTATTTCACTTGGGAAAAGATTGTTACAGACTACGAGAAATTATTTATAGGTTAGAAATGCAGAAAATTTTATATCTCCACGCTGGTGCCGAAATGTATGGTGCTGACAAGGTTTTGTTGGAGCTTATTAAAGGCTTGAATAAAGACGAATTTGAAGTACACATTATTTTGCCCAATGATGGTGTCTTAGTAGGTGCATTGAAAAAGGTTGGTGCTAAAGTTAAAATTATCGATTATCCAATCTTGCGCCGTAAATATTTTAATCCTAAGGGAATTCTTGAGTATTTTGGCTCATATAACCGTTATTCAAAGCAAATCGCTGAATATGCTAAGGAAAACGGAATTACTCTCATTCATAATAATACCACTGCGGTACTTGAAGGAATTTATCTTAAACGTAAGTTGAAACTTCCTTTGATTTGGCATGTACATGAAATTATCGTAAAACCAAAAGCAATCTCAGATTTTATCAATTTTTTGATGGGACGATATGCTGAGAAGATTGTGACGGTTTCAAATGCTGTAGCCAACCACGTCAAGCAGTCTCACTTTGTAAGAGATGACCAAGTTCAAGTCATCTATAATGGTGTTGATAATGCCGTCTATCGTGAAATGGATGCTAGTGCCGTTCGTGAGCAGTTTGGTATCGCAAAAGATGCGCTTGTCATTGGTATGGTTGGTCGAGTGAATGCCTGGAAAGGGCAAGGCGATTTTCTAGAAGCTGTGACTCCAATCTTACAGGTCAATTCCAAAGCAGTAGCCTTTTTAGCAGGTAGTGCATTTGAAGGTGAAGAGTGGCGCGTGGAAGAGTTGGAAAAAACCATTTCAGAATTACCAGTTGCTGGACAAATCAAGAGGATCGACTATTATAGCAAGACGACAGAACTTTATAATATGTTTGATATCTTTGTCTTGCCAAGTACCAATCCAGATCCACTGCCAACAGTCGTATTAGAAGCCATGGCCTGTGGCAAGCCTGTAGTTGGTTACCGTCATGGAGGTGTCTGTGAGATGGTGAAGGAAGGCGAAAACGGAATTCTTGCTACACCGAATCAGCCTGAAGAATTGTCTAAGGCTATTCACGAATTGGCTGACAATACCGAGAAAAGAGAGCAGTTTGGGAGTGCATCTATCCAACGCCAAAAAGAATTCTTTTCGTTGGGAAGTTATATTCGGCATTTTTCGGAGTTGTATGATAACTGTAACTTATAATTATAATTATAATTATAATCAAACATTATTAAGGGAGTAGTATGAAATTTTCAATAGATTTTGTTGTTACTTGGGTAGATGGGGGAGATCCTGTTTGGCAAGCTAAGAAGGCTGAATATTCCGAGACTGTAGATACATCCCAAAAAAGTATGAATTCTGTCAAGGCCTACCGTGAGTGGGGAACTTTTAAATACTGGTTTAGAGGGGTGGAAAAATTTGCACCTTGGGTAAATAAAGTTTATCTTGTAACAGACAATCAAAGACCAGATTGGTTGAATATTAGTAATGAAAAATTGGTAATAGTAGATCATAAAGATATTATTTGTCAGGATTATTTACCAGTTTTTTCTGCTAACCCAATTGAAAGTAACATTCATAGGATACCAGGTTTGTCAGAGCATTTTGTTTTTTTCAATGATGATATGTATCTAACCGCCCCCGTATCACCTGATGATTTCTTCTCAGAGGAAGGATTGCCTAGATATAATACTGCTCTATCTCCGATTATTCCTGAGAGATATGGAACAGGGAATTTTCAGATAAATGATATGGAAATTATTACTAGCCACTTTACTCGAAATGAAATTTTAAAAAATGGACATTTTTTTGATCCCAAGCAAGGATTAAAAAATATAGTTAAATCGCTACTATATAAAAATAGTAAATTTATCTGTGGCTTTTGGGAGAGCCACTTGCCATATCCTCTGTTAAAATCAACAATGCAATGGGTATGGGAAAAGGAAAAAGATATCTTAGAAAAAACTTCAGCTAGCCGTTTCCGAAATCCTTCCGACACTAATGTATGGCTCTTTAAGTATTGGCAAATTGCTAGTGGGCAATACGCAGTTGGAAATCCTAAGTTGGGAGGTCTTTTTTCTTTGGACAATGCAGGACCAGAATTTTGGAGCTTATTGAATTCTGGTAAATACCAAATTATGTGTATCAATGATGGATTTAATATTCAAGACGAAGAAAAAGTAATGGTGGACTTTGTAAAGGAGATGGATCAACTGTTTCCTGATAAAAGTTCATTTGAATTATAGATTGATAAGGAGTTAAATATGAAATCAGTTTGTGCCCTTGTAGTAACTTACAATCGCTCAAAATATCTTCAAAAGGCACTAGAAGGTATTTTAAATCAACAGCAAAATGTTTCTGGAGTATTGATTTTTAATAACAATGCTACGGACAATACGGAAGAAACACTTATTGATTTAGGCTACATTGATGCAAAAGGCAATGAAATAGTAGAAAATCATCTGTATGAAACAGAGAAGGATGGAAGACGTTTTTATTATTATCATAATCATGAAAATCTTGGGGGAGCCGGCGGATTTGCCAATGGTATTAAATTAATATCCAAACTTGATTACGATTACGTGTGGATTATGGATGATGATGTCTATCCTGAACCTGATTGTTTAGAAAAAATTATGGAACAAATGGCTTTACAAAGTGTTCAAGTAGGTATACCGAATCGTACCGATGAAAATTTTGATGATAGAGCCATTACTAACTTTGACTTTGATGATTATCATAAGTTTTGGACAGAAATGAGAAAAACAGTAACTTATGGTCCGTTTAATGATGATGCTATAAAAGTTGTTGATATGCCCTTTGAAGGCCCTGTAGTTGAAATGTCATTACTTCGTAAAGTTGGTATTCCTGATAGTGGATTTTTTATTGAATACGATGATTCAGATTTTGCACAACGCCTTCAACAGTATTCAGAAATTGTGTTTGCTACTAAAGCACAATTACATCGTCAACTTGCAGTGAAGACAGATCCAAGTGTTGTTAAACAGGAAGAACCTTATAATTGGCGAAACTATTATAAAATTCGAAATAATATTATTTTTGACAAACGTTATGGAACGAATTGGAAGGTTCGTCAATTAAGTCCGCTGATACTAATTGCTCATCATCTTGTGATTTCAATTCGCCATCGACATTTAAAACAGAACTTCCCGATTATTTGGAAAGGTTTTTGGGATGGTGTTTTTCAACGTATGGGGAAACGAGTGGATCCTAATTATTAATAAGGAGTAAAAAATGTCTGAATTACTGTTGAGCTTTATCATGCCAACTTTTAACTCTTCAGAATACTTGGCAAAAACGATGGATAGTTTAATTGCTTCAATTGGTCAACACAGTAGTTCTGTGGAAATAATCTGTGTTGATGATGGTTCAACTGATAGTACTGTTGCTATATTGGAAGAATATAAATCTGTTTTTGATAATTTGATTATTATACGAAATAACCACGGTGGTGTAAGTCAAGCTAGAAACACAGCATTGGATATGGTATCAGGGGCATTTATCAGTTTTGTTGATAGTGATGATCTTTTTGAAGAGAACTTTTTAGATATTTTTTCAAGTATAGAAAATAATTTTGATATCTTGTTCACAGATGTTAAATATTTGGATAGAAATCTATATATACCAGGAATTTCTTTTGAAAAGAAAATCAATGTTTTTAAAAATTCGTTACGAATTGGTGAATATGGCATTGAACCTGGAGTAGCAGGAAAGTTCTTTAGAACAGAGATAGTTAATAAAAATAGGATAAGATTCAATACAGAGTTATCTGTAAGTGAAGATGTGCTATTTAATTTTAACTTTATTACTTATGCAGATAATGTACTACTTAGTTCAGAAAAATTTTATACTGTAACAGGTACGCATAGTTTAATGTTCTATAACGAAAAAAATCTAGCCGGTCAAGTAGAATTTGTGAATCAGGTAAGAAAAATATTATCCATCTATCCTGATAATTCTGATAAACAATTACTAGAGGATAAGTTCATCTTAAATGCAATGACTATTTTTATTGATCGTTACTTTGGACCACTTTGGTTAAATGGAACCTACTCTTTAAATAAAGCGTCAAAATTGATGAAAACCACAATAGAAGATAATAAATTTTCAAAGGCTTTTAATAGTAGTAGACTAGATTATTCCATTGGATGTCGTTATGTTGTATTTAGAAAGTTGTTGAGATTTAAACAATACAAATTATGTTTAATTTACAATCGGATAATGGATAAAATTAAGGGGTATGAGAGGTTTAGGAAAGATTGATTCGTGTAATATTTCGAAATTTTTACAGAGTCAACATATATGACTGACCTTATTACTATTTATCTTACGTTTGAATTATTTTGGTTTTCTCTAATACAATAATCGAAAGGAATGGAAAGTACTTGTGAAAAACAATCGGTTTATTTCAGAAAAAATCTATTTATTTACCCTATTTGTGTGGGTTGTTGTCGCTTCATTAGTCACAACCACTTATTTTGTTCGATTAGACGGTTTTCTATCATTTTATCGCATACTACTTTATTGTACTATTTTATTGCTATTAATAAAGGAGTTGATAAACTTTTCGAAAACTCTACATTATTTTAGATTTCATTGGAAACAATTATTAATAGTATTAGTATTTTTTATAGTGATGTCTATAGTTTCAAAAAATCGTGATGGAATATTAAATATAAATGTGCTATTTCTTGTTTTTTCTGCTAGAGATATTGATTTTAGAAAATTATTAGGAACTTTTTCTGTGGCGACATTCCTAGTGCTTTGTTTGACAATTTATGCTAGTCAAAAAGGTATTATTACCAATATGTTTATGAGTGCGGATGGTGGTTATCGTTTTAGTTTGGGTTTTAATTATGTATCATTTGCTTCACAACGTATGTTCTTTGCACTATGTAGTTATCTTATGTTTAGAGGGAAGAAGATTTCTTACATGGAATTGCTGGCTTTATTTTTGGCTACGATTTACATGCACCAACAAACTTCGACATCCAGTCCATTTTACTTAAGTATTTTGATACTAACCTATGCTTTGTTTAGTATTAAAATCTTTAAAAAAGAGTTTATCATTGGAAATTTCTGGTCAAAGGAACTTGCGCATTACGGTTTTATTGTAGCTTTAGCAATTATCTTGTATTTTTGTTTTTATTCATCTGGGAATCTCTTCCACTTCGTAGATAAATTCACTCACAATCGACTACGGCTTAGTGTAGAAGGTTTTCAAAATTTTGGAGTTCATTTGTTTGGGCAACGAATTTCTTTTTCTATGTTAGATATATTTGGGAATTTCGCTAGTAATTATAATTATATTGATAGCTCTTTTGTTCAGTTATTAGTTATTGATGGATTGATAGTCAGTTCCTTCATGTTGTTTGCTCTTACTAAAGTTATGAGATATTTTGTATCGATTAGAAAAGATATCGTACTTGCCTGTTTAGGAATTATGATTATTCATGGAATGTTTGATCCTCAAATGTTGGTTCTTCGCTACTCTCCATTAATTTTATTCATCAGTCGATTGTTTATTATAAATCCAGATAACAAAATTGAATAAAATGAGTTAAGTCCAGTTAAAAAGAAAGATTAAGACGAGTTACATCCTTATGAAAGTGTTAAAAAATTACGCCTATAATCTCTCCTACCAGTTGCTGGTGATCATCTTGCCGATTATCACCACTCCCTATGTGACACGTGTTTTTAGTTCAGATGATCTAGGGACCTACGGCTATTTCAATTCCATTGTCACCTATTTTATCCTTTTGGCGACGCTAGGAGTGGCCAACTATGGGACTAAGGAGATTTCGGGACATTGGAAAGACATCCAAAAAAATTTCTGGGGGATTTATACCCTTCAGTTGGGGGCTACGATTTTATCCCTTATCCTCTATATTATTTTATGTGTGACCCTTCCTTCTATGCAAAACACTGTTGCTTATATCCTAGGACTTAGCTTGATTTCTAAAGGACTAGACATTTCCTGGCTCTTTCAGGGGTTAGAGGACTTCCGCAAGATTACGGTTAGGAATATCACAGTCAAACTGGTTGGAGTCATCTCCATCTTCTTGTTTGTCAAATCTGCCAATGATCTTTATCTCTATGTATTTTTACTAACTATCTTTGAGCTCTTAGGTCAGCTGAGTATGTGGCTACCTGCTCGGGAGTTCATTGGGAAAGCCCATTTTGATATGGCCTATGCACGGGTGCATTTGAAACCAGTCATTCTGCTCTTTTTACCGCAGATTGCCATTTCCCTCTATGTCACCCTTGACCGGACCATGCTGGGAGCCCTCGCCTCTACAAAGGATGTGGGGATTTATGACCAGGCCTTAAAACTCGTCAATATTTTGTTGACCTTGGTGACCTCGCTGGGCAGTGTCATGTTGCCTCGTGTATCGAGCCTCTTATCCTCAGGTGACCACAAGGCTGTTAACAAGATGCATCAAATGTCCTTCCTGATTTATAATTTGGTCATTTTCCCGATTATTGCAGGCATGCTGATTGTCAATGATGACTTTGTTCAGTTCTTTCTAGGAAAGGATTTCCAGGATGCGCGTTATGCCATTTCCATCATGATTTTTAGAATGTTCTTTATCGGATGGACCAATATCATGGGGATTCAAATTCTGATCCCTCATAATAAAAATAAAGAATTTATGATTTCGACAACTGTTCCCGCCATTGTCAGTGTCGGATTGAACCTAATCTTCCTGCCCAAATTGGGCTTTATTGGAGCTGCGATTGTGTCAGTGTTGACAGAAACTTTGGTATGGGGGATTCAACTCTACTTCACACGAACTTATCTTAAAGAAGTGCTGATTATGGGGGCAATGGCAAAGATTTTTTTGGCTTCAGCCGTTATGTATGCTTTATTGTTACTTATAAAATCGATTTTACATTTGACACCAACCCTAAATGTTTTAGTCTATGCGGTGCTTGGCGGATTGATTTATCTTATCGCAGTAATATGCCTTAGAGTAGTAAATATGGTTGAAATAAAACAAATGATAGGAAAACGATCGAAATGAAGAAAATACGGAATATAAACCTAGATTTCCTTAAAATCATGGCTTGTATAGGAGTTGTATTACTCCATACTACAATATCAGGATTTAAAGGAACTAGCTCTTGGAATTATTTGACATATTTATATTACTTAGGTACCTATTCAATTCCTCTATTTTTTATGGTAAATGGCTATTTACTATTGGGAAGGAATAAGATTAGCTATTCATACATCCTGCAGAAAGTAAAATGGATTTTTATAACCGTATCAATTTGGTCTTTAATAATTTGGATATATAAGAGAAATTTTTCCGAAAATCCTATAAGAATAATTTTGGACTCTTTGATACAAAAAGGTTATTTTTTTCAATTTTGGTTTTTTGGTGCTCTAATAATTATTTACTTGTGTTTACCTATTTTGAAAAAGTTTCTAAATTCAAAAAATAAATATTTACTTATTTTAACTCTCCTAGTAATTATTGGTTTGATGTTTGAACTGACAAATTATTTGGTTCAATTTCCGGTGCAGTTTTATATTATACAAACGTTTAGATTATGGACTTGGTTTTTCTATTATATTTTAGGTGGTTTTCTCGCTCAATTCAACTTGGATATTCTTAAAAAATGTTTTAAGAGTTGGATGAAAGTAATCACCGTAGTTTTACTATTTGCTTCACCGTTAATCTTGTTTGTGATAGCGAAGGATATTCATCATAATCTTTTTGCTGAATATTTTTACGATAGTATTCTTGTGAAAGCTGTAAGTTTAGGAACTTTTTTGACGGTACTCACGTTTGATTTAAATACAGATAAAAACAGATGGATTATCAATCTTTCTAATCAAACAATGGGAGTTTTTGTTACACATACATATATTATGAAGGTGTGGGAGAAACTAGTGGGATTCAGTTTTACAGGAGCCCATTTCCTTTTTGTCATCTTCACATTAAGCATTAGTTTCATTGTGGTTGGAATATTGTTGAAAATCCCTTATTTAAATCGAATCGTTAAATTATAATTTATTTAATAGGAGTGAACTATGTACGATTATCTTATCGTTGGTGCAGGTTTGTCAGGGGCAATCTTTGCACACGAAGCCACAAAACGTGGAAAAAAAGTAAAAGTGATTGACAAGCGTGATCACATCGGTGGAAATATCTACTGTGAAAACGTTGAAGGTATCAACGTTCACAAGTACGGTGCCCACATTTTCCATACTTCAAATAAAAAAGTTTGGGACTATGTCAACCAGTTTGCTGAGTTTAATAACTATATCAACTCACCAGTAGCCAACTACAAGGGCAGTCTTTACAATCTTCCTTTCAACATGAACACCTTCTACGCTATGTGGGGAACTAAGACACCACAAGAAGTCAAAGACAAGATTGCGGAGCAAACGGCGGATATGAAGGATGTTGAGCCCAAGAACTTGGAAGAACAAGCTATCAAGTTGATTGGTCCGGACATTTATGAAAAATTGATCAAGGGCTACACAGAAAAACAATGGGGACGTTTTGCAACAGAACTTCCACCATTTATCATCAAGCGCCTCCCAGTGCGTTTGACCTTTGATAATAACTACTTTAACGACCGTTACCAAGGGATTCCAATCGGTGGTTATAATGTCATTATCGAAAACATGCTTGGTGATGTTGAAGTGGAGCTTGGTGTAGACTTCTTTGCCAATCGGGAAGAACTCGAAGCATCAACTAAAAAAGTTGTCTTCACAGGAATGATTGACCAATACTTTGACTACAAGCATGGTGAATTGGAATATCGCAGTCTTCGATTCGAACATGAAGTTTTGGATGAGGAAAACCATCAAGGGAATGCAGTGGTTAACTATACAGAACGTGAGATTCCTTACACTCGTATCATTGAGCACAAGCACTTCGAGTATGGTACTCAACCAAAGACAGTTATAACCCGTGAATATCCTGCTGATTGGAAACGTGGAGATGAACCATACTATCCAATTAATGATGAAAAAAACAATGCCATGTTTGCTAAATACCAAGAAGAAGCGGCCAAAAATGACAAGGTTATCTTCTGTGGACGTTTGGCAGACTATAAATATTATGATATGCATGTTGTTATTGAACGTGCACTTAGTGTAGTAACAGAAGAGTTTGGTTACTGAAACTTGCATTTTTAACAATTTGATTATTGTACATCAACAAAGAAAGGTACCCAGCTATGAAAGGTATTATTCTAGCAGGTGGTTCGGGGACACGTTTATATCCTTTGACTCGAGCTGCATCAAAACAACTTATGCCGGTTTATGATAAACCGATGATTTACTACCCACTTTCAACATTGATGTTGGCTGGGATTAGAGATATTTTGATTATCTCAACTCCTCAAGATTTGCCTCGTTTTAAAGAGCTTCTTCAAGATGGATCTGAGTTTGGGATTCAATTGTCTTATGCAGAGCAACCGAGTCCAGATGGTTTGGCACAAGCCTTTATCATTGGGGAAGAGTTTATTGGCGATGACAGCGTTGCTCTAATCTTAGGCGACAATATCTATCATGGTCCTGGCCTTTCTAAGATGTTACAAAAGGCGGCTAGTAAGGAGTTGGGTGCAACTGTGTTTGGCTACCATGTGAAGGATCCAGAGCGCTTTGGTGTGGTTGAGTTTGACAAGGATATGAACGCTATTTCTATCGAAGAAAAGCCAGAGCATCCACGTTCAAATTATGCAGTTACAGGTCTCTATTTCTACGATAATGATGTAGTAGAAATTGCTAAAAGTATTAAACCAAGCCCGCGTGGTGAATTGGAAATTACAGACGTTAACAAGGCTTATCTAGATCGTGGAGATCTATCTGTTGAGGTTATGGGACGTGGTTTTGCTTGGCTAGATACTGGAACTCATGAAAGTTTACTAGAGGCTTCACAGTACATTGAAACAGTGCAACGGATGCAAAATGTTCAAGTTGCAAACTTGGAAGAAATTGCTTACCGCATGGGCTATATCAGTCGCGAAGATGTATTGGCTTTAGCCCAACCACTTAAGAAAAATGAATACGGGCAGTATTTGCTCCGTTTGATTGGAGAAGCATAGATGACAGATAATTTTTTCGGAAAGACGCTTGCAGCACGCAAGGTTGATGCAATTCCAGGTATGTTGGAGTTTGATATCCCTATTCATGGCGATAATCGTGGCTGGTTTAAAGAAAATTTCCAAAAGGAAAAAATGCTCCCATTTGGATTTCCAGAGTCTTTCTTTGCAGAAGGAAAATTGCAAAACAATGTATCCTTCTCACGTAAAAATGTTCTCCGTGGCCTCCACGCAGAACCTTGGGATAAGTACATCTCTGTAGCAGATGGTGGGAAAGTTCTGGGTTCTTGGGTTGATCTACGCGAGGGCGAAACTTTCGGAAATACCTATCAAACAGTAATTGATGCAAGTAAGGGAATCTTTGTTCCTAGAGGTGTGGCCAATGGTTTCCAAGTCCTATCAGATACAGTTTCTTATAGTTATTTGGTCAATGACTACTGGGCTCTTGAACTCAAACCTAAGTATGCCTTTGTAAACTATGCTGATCCAAGCCTTGGCATTGAATGGGAAAATCTTGCAGAAGCAGAGGTTTCAGATGCAGATAAAAATCATCCACTACTTAAGGATGTAAAACCTTTGAAAAAAGAAGATTTGTAAAAAGGAAAGAATATGACTAAATACAAAAAAATTATCGTGACAGGTGGAGCTGGTTTTATCGGTTCCAACTTTGTCCACTATGTTTACAAGAATTTTCCAGATGTTCATGTGACAGTATTAGACAAATTGACTTATGCTGGGAACCGCGCTAATATTGAGGAAATTTTAGGTGATCGTGTTGAGTTAGTTGTTGGGGACATTGCGGATGCAGAGTTGGTAGACAAGTTGGCAGCTCAAGCAGATGCTATCGTTCACTATGCTGCTGAGAGTCACAATGATAATTCGCTGAATGATCCATCGCCATTTATCCATACTAATTTTATTGGAACCTATACTCTTTTGGAAGCAGCACGTAAATACGATCTTCGTTTCCACCATGTATCTACAGACGAGGTTTATGGTGATCTCCCTCTACGTGAGGATTTGCCAGGTCATGGTGAAGGACCAGGTGAGAAATTTACTGCTGAAACAAAATACAACCCAAGCTCTCCGTACTCATCAACTAAGGCTGCTTCAGATTTGATTGTCAAAGCCTGGGTACGATCGTTTGGTGTCAAGGCAACGATTTCTAACTGTTCAAATAACTACGGTCCTTATCAACACATTGAAAAATTCATACCACGTCAGATTACTAACATCTTAAGTGGAATCAAGCCAAAACTTTACGGTGAAGGTAAGAATGTTCGTGACTGGATTCATACCAATGATCATTCTTCAGGTGTTTGGACAATCTTGACAAAAGGGCAAATTGGTGAAACCTACTTGATTGGGGCTGATGGCGAGAAAAACAACAAGGAAGTTTTAGAACTTATCCTTAAGGAAATGGGACAAGCTGAGGATGCCTATGATCATGTTACTGACCGTGCAGGACATGACCTTCGCTATGCGATTGACGCAAGCAAGCTCCGTGATGAGTTGGGCTGGAAACCTGAATTTACCAACTTTGAACAAGGTCTCAAAGAAACCATTCAATGGTACAAAGATAACCAAGATTGGTGGCAGGGAGAAAAAGAAGCTGTTGAAGCCAACTACGCTAAAACACAAGAGGTTCTTGAAAAATAAAAGGCGGTGGGACAGAAATCGATAGACAAAATCTCGATTTCCTAATCCCAGCCCCGCGAAGATGATTAGGAGTTTTGAAGTCTAAAAGTCAAACAAAAAGTCCAATCAGCTACCGCGTCAAAGTTTGATTGCTAATAAAAAATGAGGCCGGGATCTTTTGTTCCACCTCTATTGCTGTAGGGAAGAATTATGAATCAGTTGAAAGGAAGAAAAATGATTTTAATCACAGGGGCAAATGGCCAATTAGGAACTGAACTTCGTCATTTGTTGGATGAGCGTAATGAAGAATACGTTGCAGTTGATGTGGCTGAGATGGATATTACCGATGCAGAAATGGTTGAGAAAGTTTTTGAAGAGGTGAAACCGACTTTAGTCTACCATTGTGCAGCCTACACAGCTGTTGATGCAGCAGAGGACGAAGGAAAAGAACTGGATTTTGCCATTAATGTTACGGGGACAGAGAATGTCGCAAAAGCATCCGAAAAGCATTGTGCAACTCTAGTCTACATTTCTACCGATTATGTCTTTGACGGTAAGAAACCAGTTGGACAAGAGTGGGAAGTGGATGATCAACCAGACCCTCAAACTGAATATGGTCGTACTAAGCGCATGGGAGAGGAACTTGTAGAGAAACACGTTTCAAACTACTATATTATTCGTACTGCTTGGGTTTTTGGAAATTACGGCAAGAACTTCGTTTTTACCATGCAAAATCTAGCTAAAACTCATAAGACCTTGACAGTTGTAAATGATCAACATGGTCGACCAACCTGGACACGTACCTTGGCCGAGTTCATGACTTTCCTAGCTGAAAACCGCAAGGAATTTGGTTATTATCATTTGTCAAATGATGCGACAGAAGATACAACTTGGTATGACTTTGCGGTTGAAATTTTGAAGGATACAGATGTCGAAGTCAAGCCAGTAGACTCGAGCCAATTTCCTGCCAAAGCTAAACGTCCACTAAACTCAACGATGAGTTTGACCAAAGCCAAAGCAACTGGATTTGTCATTCCAACTTGGAAAGATGCCTTGAAAGAATTTTACAAACAAGACCTTAAAAAATAAATGTTGAAATATTGCTATAAAGTATATTTTGAACTAGAGATATTTTAGGATTAGTGCCTTATCACTCATGCTAAAGGATGAAATGGTTTTATTAGAGAAGTCGAACTATGTGTGATAGACACTCGCACTAGGAAATAGATTTATAGAATTTTCTTTTGGACAGTTGCGGAAAATAGGACCAATTTTCCAGTGATTTTATAAAAAGGTGGAGGAGGTAAAAACTCAATTTGAAGATAAATTGAGTAAATATTTCCGTTATAAAACGCATAGTATCAAGTTTTTTGAACATCTGATATTATGCGTTTTCTTATTTTAAGGGGGCGTTTGCCCAGCCGTTTTCTTTTTATTTACCCACCGATGAAATCGTCGGATAATTATAAAAATTCAAGAAAAAGCTTGGTTAAATGTTAGAAAATTCGAGCACGAATGTATTTTTTGTGTTATAATATTCTGTGAGTAGTTATGCCTTGGTGTAGCTATTAAAAATAGAAGTGTGAAACTGGTAAGATAGAGAGGACGCAGTGTAATGACTAGGAATGGTTTTTTTACAGGCTTAGATATTGGAACTAGCTCTATTAAAGTGTTGGTTGCAGAGCTTGTAAATGGTGAAGTGAATGTAATTGGCGTAAGCAATGCCAAAAGTAAAGGTGTCAAAGATGGGATTATCGTTGACATTGAAGCAGCAGCGACTGCTATTAAGTCTGCAATTTCTCAAGCAGAAGAAAAAGCAGGAATTTCAATCAAGTCTGTAAATGTTGGTTTGCCAGCTAATTTGCTACAAGTTGAGCCAACTCAAGGCATGATTCCGGTGACATCAGATACAAGAGAAATTACAGATCAAGATGTTGAAAATGTGGTTAAATCAGCTTTGACTAAAAGTATGACTCCTGATCGTGAAGTTATCACCTTTATTCCAGAGGAATTTGTCGTAGATGGATTCCAAGGAATTCGTGATCCTCGCGGAATGATGGGTGTGCGTTTGGAAATGCGCGGTCTCTTGTACACTGGTCCACGTACGATTCTCCATAATCTTCGTAAAACTGTAGAGCGTGTAGGCATTCAAGTCGATAACGTGATTATTTCACCTCTTGCAATGGTTCACTCTGTCTTGAATGAAGGTGAACGTGAGTTTGGTGCGACTGTTATCGACATGGGTGGTGGCCAAACGACTGTTGCCACTATTCGCAATCAAGAACTTCAATATACAAATGTCAACCAAGAGGGTGGCGATTATGTCACAAAAGACATTTCAAAAGTTCTTAAGACTTCTAAGAAAATTGCAGAAGGTCTAAAATTGAACTATGGTGAAGCTTATCCACCGCTAGCTAGCAAGGAAACTTTCCAAGTTGAAGTAATCGGTGAAGTTGAACCAGTTGAAGTAACTGAAGAATACTTGGCTGAGATTATTTCAGCTAGACTTAAGCACATTTTTGAGCAAATTAAGCAAGATTTGGAAAGACGTCACCTATTAGACTTGCCAGGAGGTATTGCCTTGATTGGTGGGAATGCCCTCCTTCCAGGTGTCGTTGAATTGGCTCAAGAAGTATTTGGAGTCCGTGTTAAGTTATTCGTACCAAATCAAGTTGGGATCCGCAATCCTGCTTTTGCCCATGTCATTAGCTTGTCAGAATTCGCTGGAAGCCTTACTGAAGTGAATGTTCTAGCTCAGCGAGCAATTCGAGGAGAACATACTTTAAGCCACCAGTCACTTGACTTTATAAATTCAGCTCAACCAGTTTCACCTGTTTCTCCACGACCAGTATTTAATACAGTGACAACTTCTGAGCCTGAAACAACTCAATCTGTTGAACCAGTAGCTCCTCTTCAATCAGAAGAAAAGAGCAAAGGTAAATTAACGGATCGTTTCCGTAGCTTGATTGGAAGCATGTTTGACGAATAAAATAGAGGAATATAAATATGACATTTTCATTTGATACAGCAGCAGCACAAGGTGCAGTAATTAAAGTAATCGGTGTCGGCGGTGGTGGTGGAAATGCCATCAACCGTATGGTTGACGAAGGCGTTTCTGGCGTTGAATTTATCGCAGCTAACACAGATGTGCAAGCTTTGAGCAGTACAAAAGCTGAGACAGTTATCCAGCTCGGTCCTAAATTGACTCGCGGACTTGGTGCAGGAGGTCAACCTGAAGTTGGTCGTAAAGCTGCGGAAGAAAGCGAAGAAGTATTGACAGAAGCAATCAGCGGTGCTGATATGGTCTTCATCACTGCTGGTATGGGTGGAGGTTCTGGTACAGGTGCTGCACCAGTTATCGCTCGTATTGCAAAAAGTCTCGGTGCTTTGACAGTTGGTGTTGTTACTCGTCCATTTGGTTTTGAAGGAAGCAAACGTGGACAATTTGCTATCGAAGGGATTAACGAACTTCGTGAGCATGTTGATACACTCTTGATTATCTCAAACAATAATTTGCTAGAAATCGTCGACAAGAAAACTCCACTTCTTGAAGCATTGAGTGAAGCAGACAACGTTCTTCGTCAAGGTGTACAAGGGATTACAGATTTGATCACAAATCCTGGTTTGATCAACTTGGACTTCGCAGACGTTAAGACTGTTATGGCTAACAAAGGCAATGCCCTTATGGGAATTGGTATTGGTAGCGGTGAAGAACGTGTTGTAGAAGCTGCTCGTAAAGCAATCTACTCTCCACTTCTCGAAACAACTATCGATGGTGCTGAGGATGTTATCGTTAACGTAACTGGTGGTTTGGACTTGACTTTGATTGAAGCTGAGGAAGCATCAGAAATTGTTAACCAAGCAGCTGGTCATGGTGTTAACATCTGGCTTGGAACATCTATTGATGAGACTATGAAAGACGAAATCCGCGTGACTGTTGTTGCGACAGGAGTACGTCAGGACAAAGTTGAGAAAGTTGTAACTGCTCAACCACGCCAAGCAGCCTACCGTGAACCTGCTAGAACTAGCCATACACATACATATGATCGCAATTTTGATATGGCTGATACAGTAGAGTTACCAACTCCAAGTCATCGTCGCCCAGAAGCACCAAAGACATCAGCCTTTGGTGACTGGGACTTGAGACGTGATGCCATTGTTCGCCAAGGAGATCCAGTTGTTTCTCCTGTAGAACGTTTTGAGGTTCCAGCCGCAACAGATGAAGATGAGTTGGAAACTCCACCATTCTTTAAAAATCGTTAATGAAGATGAATTTAAAAGAAAATACGAACCTTGTTTTTCAACAGATATCGAATGCAGTTCAGGAAGCCGATCGTCAAAACGATTCGGTTTCTGTGATTGCGGTGACCAAATATGTAGATGTTGAAACGGCCTCTGCTTTGGTTTCGCAAGGAGTGCAACACATCGGTGAGAACCGTGTTGATAAATTTCTTGACAAGTATCATGCCTTGAGTGATAAAAATCTTACTTGGCATTTGATAGGAACCTTACAGAGACGTAAAGTCAAGGAAGTGATTTCTTATGTGGATTATTTTCATGCTTTAGATTCCTTAAAGCTAGCTCAGGAAATTCAAAAACGAGCAGACCACAAGATTAAGTGCTTTTTGCAAGTAAATATTTCTAAGGAAGAGAGCAAGCACGGTTTTTCGAAAGAAGAATTGTTAGCCCTCTTACCAGAACTTTCAGAATTAGACCAGATTGAGTATGTGGGACTGATGACCATGGCTCCATTTGAAGCAACTAGTCAAGAGTTACTAGAGATATTTAAAGAAACGCAAGAACTGCAAAAAACCATTCAGGGGAAATATCTCCCAAATATGCCGATGACAGAACTCAGTATGGGAATGAGTCGTGACTTCAAAGAAGCGATTCAATGTGGTTCAACTTTCGTTCGAATCGGCACAGCATTTTTTAAGTAGGAAATAACCATGTCACTAAAAAATAAATTTGAAAAGTTTATAGATTATTTCACTGAAGATGGAGAAGAAGTGGCACCAAACGTTGCTGAATTAAAGCCTGAAAAAACGCTAACATCAGTTTCTGCCCCCATGGAAGAACTTCCACAAGCTCAACAACTTTCCCAGCCTTCACAAGTGAATTCAAAGGAAAAAAATATTACGCGCCTTCATGCTCGTCAGCAAGAATTAGCGATGAAGAGTCATCGTAGTACAGAAAAGGTAACCATTGATGTTCGTTATCCTCGTCGCTACGAAGATGCAACGGATATCGTTGATTTACTAGCAGGCAATGAAAGTATTTTAATCGATTTCCAATACATGACTGAAGTACAAGCGCGTCGTTGTCTAGACTATTTAGATGGAGCTCGTCATGTACTTGCTGGTGAATTAAGAAAGGTTGCAAATACCATGTACCTTTTGACACCAGTAGGAGTTGTGGTTAACATTGAAGATATTCGTTTACCTGAGGGAACTCATGGTGAAGAGTTTGATTTCGATATGAAGAGAAAACGAGTGAGATAATGATATTTCTAGTTCGCTTTATTCAAAACGCTACAGATATCTATTCTATGATACTTGTAGCGTTTGCTCTCTTATCCTGGTTTCCAACTGCCTATGAGACTAGAGCAGGTCGTTTGTTGACTAATTTAGTCAAACCGATTCTTCAACCCCTGAGACGTCTGCCACTAAGTATTGGTGGTTTAGATTTTTCAGTCTGGGTGGCTGTCGTTTTAGTTCATTTGCTTGGAAACTATCTGATCCGTTTTCTTTTAATACTAGCATGAGAAAAGACATCTATCAGCATTTCTCAGTCGAGGATATTTCCTTTATTGATAAAGGCTTGGAGTGGCTAAGGCAGGTAGAAGAGCATTACGCTTCCATCTTAACTCCCTTTATCAATCCCCATCAGGTCTTTATCTTAAAGACATTGGGAAATCATCAAGGGATTCAAGTTTTTTCTAGCAATGATTTTGTAGCTACTGAGTATAGTCGTGTACTACTTGCACCAGATTATTTCATACCGACTTTGACGGATTTTGAAATGGAATTGCTTGAGATTGTTTATTCTAGCAAGTTTGACCAATTGACACATTCCAAGATTTTAGGAACTGTTCTGAATCGTCTGGGAATCGATCGCAAGTTGTTTGGTGATATAGTGGTAACGGAAAATAGAGCTCAAATCATTGTAGACCAGAAATTCACTTCCCTCTTCCAAGACGGGATTCAAAAGATTGCCAATCTACCTGTCAAGCTAGAAGTCGTATCTTTTGAAAATCTGATAGAGGCCGAGAATGATTATCAGGAAAAGGAAGTTTTAGTTCCGAGTATGCGCTTGGATGCTTTCTTGTCAAATGTTCTGAAATTGTCTCGCTCGCAGACAGCTGATTTGTTAGAAAGAAAATATGTTCAGGTAAATTACCATCTGGTTGAAAAATCTGATTATCAAGTTAAGATTGGTGATTTAGTAAGTGTCAGACGTTTTGGAAGGATTAGTGTTCTGAGAGAAAATGGTCAGACAAAAAGGGATAAGAAGAAATTGACAATACAATTATTATTAAGTAAGTGAGGGGAAAATATGCCAATTACATCGTTAGAGATTAAGGATAAAAGCTTTAGTACTAAGTTTAGAGGTTTTGATCCTGAAGAAGTTGATGAATTTCTCGATATTGTAGTTCGAGACTATGAAACATTGGTTCGAAGTAACCATGATAAAGATCAACAAATTAGAAATTTAGAAGAGCGTTTGTCTTATTTTGATGAGATGAAAGATTCATTGAGTCAGTCTGTGTTAATTGCTCAAGATACTGCTGAGCGAGTTAAACAAGCAGCTACTGAACGCTCTCATAATATCATTCATCATGCTGAACAGGAATCACAACGTTTGCTTGATGAAGCTAAGTACAAGGCAAATGAAATTTTACGTCAAGCAACTGATAATGCTAAGAAGGTTGCGATTGAGACAGAAGAACTGAAGAATAAGAGTCGCGTCTTCCATCAACGCTTGAAATCCACAATTGAAAGTCAACTGGCTATCGTTGATTCATCTGATTGGGAAGAAATTTTACGTCCAACAGCAACTTATTTACAAACCAGTGATGAGGTCTTTAAAGAGGTGGTTAGAGAGGCTTTGGGGGAAAATATTTCAGCATTTCATGAGGAGGAAGCCAATGATTTGACTCGTCAGTTTTCACCTGAAGAGGTTGCTGAGCTCCAAGCACGTATAGAAGCAACTAATCGTGAATTGATGGAAGCACAGGATGAATCAACTTTATCTGACTTATCTTCGTTAGTAAATAATGAAATGAGTTCTGAGTCTAAAGAGGATTCAGAATAACAATTTCTCGACATTTATAATTGTAAAATCTGAGAACAAGATCTAATCACACATATTTTCAGCGAGTAGGCGATGGTGGAAGTCCTACAATCCCTGTTGATTAGATTATCCTCTCAAGTTATCAAGTCTGAAGTTAGTAGGATTTGACGTTCCCCACGTTACGGGAAAAGAGGGAGAAAGACTAGTTCTTTGTCCGAACAAAGGTGGTACCACGATTTTCGTCCTTTTTAGCGAGTCGTGGTTTTTATTTTGTTTATATAAAAAAGGAGATATCATGAAACTCAAAGAAACTTTAAATCTAGGGAAAACAGATTTCCCTATGCGTGCAGGCCTTCCTACAAAAGAGCCAGTCTGGCAAAAAGAGTGGGAAGAAGCAAAACTCTACCAACGCCGTCAAGAATTAAATGAAGGAAAACCTCATTTCACTCTTCATGATGGCCCTCCATATGCTAACGGAAATATCCACGTTGGTCATGCTATGAACAAGATTTCAAAAGATATCATTGTTCGTTCTAAGTCTATGTCAGGATTCTACGCACCATACATCCCAGGTTGGGATACACACGGACTACCAATCGAGCAAGTTTTGGCTAAACAAGGTGTTAAACGTAAAGAGATGGACTTGGTTGAGTACTTGAAACTTTGCCGTGAATACGCTCTTTCTCAAGTAGATAAACAGCGTGAAGACTTCAAGCGCTTGGGTGTTTCTGGTGACTGGGAAAATCCATATGTAACTTTGACCCCTGACTATGAAGCAGCGCAAATTCGTGTCTTCGGCGAGATGGCTAACAAGGGCTATATCTACCGTGGTGCCAAGCCAGTTTACTGGTCATGGTCATCTGAGTCAGCTCTTGCTGAAGCGGAGATTGAATATCATGACTTGGTTTCAACATCACTGTACTATGCCAATAAGGTTAAAGATGGCAAAGGTGTTCTAGATACAGATACTTATATCGTTGTCTGGACAACTACTCCATTTACTATCACAGCTTCTCGTGGTTTGACTGTTGGTGCGGATATTGATTACGTTTTGGTTCAACCTGCTGGTGAAGCTCGTAAGTTTGTGGTCGCTGCAGAATTGTTGAACAGCTTGTCTGAGAAATTTGGCTGGACTGATGTTCGAGTTTTGGCGACTTATAGTGGTCAAGAATTGAACCATATCGTGACAGAACACCCATGGGATACTGCAGTAGATGAACTCGTTATCCTTGGTGACCACGTTACAACTGACTCTGGTACAGGTATTGTCCATACAGCCCCAGGTTTCGGTGAAGACGACTACAATGTTGGTATTGCTAATGGTCTTGAGGTTGCTGTGACAGTTAACGAACGCGGAATCATGATGGCTAATGCTGGCGCTGAGTTCGAAGGTCAATTCTATGACAAGGTGGTTCCAACTGTTATCGAGAAACTAGGCAACCTCCTTCTTGCTCAAGAAGAAATCTCTCACTCATACCCATTTGACTGGCGTACGAAAAAACCAATCATCTGGCGTGCAGTTCCACAATGGTTTGCTTCAGTATCAAAATTCCGTCAAGATATTTTAGATGAAATCGAAAAAGTGAAATTCCATTCAGAATGGGGTAAAGTCCGTCTTTACAACATGATCCGTGACCGTGGTGACTGGGTCATCTCTCGTCAACGTGCTTGGGGAGTTCCTCTTCCAATCTTCTACGCAGAAGACGGCACACCAATCATGACAGCTGAAACGATTGAACATGTAGCTCAACTCTTTGAGGAACATGGTTCAATTATCTGGTGGGAACGTGATGCTAAAGACCTCTTGCCAGAAGGATTTACACATCCAGGTTCACCAAATGGTGAGTTCAAGAAAGAAACAGACATCATGGACGTTTGGTTCGACTCAGGTTCATCATGGAATGGTGTCGTGGTTAACCGTCCAGAACTCAAATACCCAGCCGACCTCTACCTTGAAGGTTCTGACCAATACCGTGGTTGGTTCAACTCTTCACTCATCACATCTGTGGCTAACCATGGTGTGGCACCATACAAACAAATCTTGTCACAAGGTTTTGCGTTGGATGGTAAAGGTGAGAAGATGTCTAAATCTCTTGGAAATACCATTGCTCCAAGCGATGTTGAGAAACAATTTGGTGCTGAAATCTTGCGTCTCTGGGTAACAAGTGTTGACTCAAGCAACGATGTACGTATCTCTATGGACATCTTGAGCCAAGTTTCTGAAACTTACCGCAAGATCCGTAACACTCTTCGTTTCTTAATTGCTAACACATCTGACTTTAACCCAGCTGAGGATGCAGTAGCTTACGAAGAACTTCGTTCAGTTGACAAGTACATGACCATCCGCTTTAACCAGCTTGTGAAGACCATTCGTGATGCTTATGCCAACTTTGAATTCTTGACGATTTATAAGGCTTTGGTGAACTTTATTAACGTTGATCTGTCTGCTTTCTACCTTGATTTTGCCAAAGATGTTGTCTACATCGAAGGTGCCAAATCACTCGAACGTCGTCAAATGCAAACAGTATTTTATGACATCCTTGTCAAAATTACTAAGCTCTTGACTCCAATCCTTCCTCACACAGCAGAGGAAATCTGGTCATATCTTGAGTTTGAAGCTGAAGACTTCGTTCAATTATCAGAATTGCCAGAAGCTCAAACATTTGCTAACCAAGAGGAAATCTTGGACACATGGGCAGCCTTCATGGACTTCCGTGGACAAGCTCAAAAAGCCTTGGAAGAAGCTCGTAATGCAAAAGTAATCGGTAAATCGCTTGAAGCTCACTTGACTGTTTATCCAAATGAAGTAGTGAAAACTCTTCTTGGAGCTGTTGATAGCAATGTTGCTCAACTCTTGATCGTCTCTGAATTGACTATCGCAGAGGGACCAGCTCCAGAAACTGCTGTTAGCTTCGAAGATGTAGCCTTCACAGTAGAACGCGCTGCAGGTGAAGTTTGTGATCGTTGCCGCCGTATTGATCCAAGTACAGCAGAACGTTGCTACCACGCAACCATCTGTGACCACTGTGCAAGTATCGTAGAAGAAAACTTTGCGGATGCAGTCGCAGAAGGATTTGAAGTTAAATAATGCTGTCACTGCTTACTAGATATACGAATGCAGTAACAATAACGTAATTACTGGCGAGGGTGGTCCAAAAGTTAATTTGAATAGAAACCAATAGCACTCTCCAACATTAAACGCATAATATCAAGACTTTTTAAGTCGTGGTATTATGCTTTTTTTCTTGTAATGCCCTTTTTACTAAGTATTTTTTTGTACAGTGGATTGAATCCAGAATAGTAGGCTATGGATTCTATAGTAGATTGAACTTAGAATAGTACGCTACGAATTCTAACATTTTTAAAAATTATTTTGACTTTCCTAATCGATTTGTTCATATCTTATTTCAATCCACTATATTTTCATACTCCGTTATAGTAGATTGAATATTGAATAGTACACTGTTGCTTCTAAAACATGGATAAAAATCACTCTGATTTCCCTAGTCAATTTGTTCAGATTTGATTTCATTACACTATAAAATAAAATTGCACTTTTTGTTAGCAGGCTGCTTAAGAAATATCTAAGTCCGTGTGTAAATTTGGAATTCTAGCAGCTAATCAACGTATTCTAGGAGGATAAGGAAGAGTTTCTAACAAAACATAAAATATATATGTTTGTGTAGTTAAAATTTCTGCTCTTTTTGATTTTAAAAGAACATCAAGTTTTTAAGAAAAAAACTAACAAAATAGAGAAAAACTATATTTAGATATTATAAAAACTTATATGTATATATTTGGAATGTAATAAACTGAAAGAAATTTAAAAGACTTCCTGCGAAACAAAATATGATACAATAA
>NZ_KV807711.1:0-3576 GCF_001812125.1 Streptococcus sp. HMSC071D03 | reverse complement strand
ATAAGTTTATCAATCTCAGTTTTTCGAGTACTAGGATCTACTCTCAAATCTTTCAAAATGGAAATAGCTAGTTTCACTTCTTGAGGATTATTGGATTCCAGTGCAAGAAATGCAGACTGAATTTTATTAAGATCACCCAAGCGTTGATCTAATTTATCAAGCAAGTTATCTACTTCTTCTAGTTCCTCTTCAAAACGATTTAGCAATTCATCAAATTGCTGTCCTTCTGTCACTCCATGAGCGGATAGATAATTATATTCACGAACAAGCTGATCCAAAGTTGAGATTTTAGGATTTTTTCGGATAATCATTTCTCCATTATCATACGACAACTGGGAAGCGACTGTTTCTCCCTTCATGTAACGATTCTTATCAGCGTGTTCAGGATTAACAAAATAGTAAAAGTCATTTTTTCTGATAAAAATTTCATAAGAGCCATCTTCTGCTTTTTCAATCTGATGAGCTGGAATAAGAATTGTTCCCTTATTTCTAATCCCAAATTCCATTTCAAGATAGATCCCATTTTTTGTTTCTTCCATCACCTGCCATTCTTCAACTGTGATTCTCATTTCAAAATCATCTTCTCGTTCCGCAACCATTTTTTCATATTCAGATTTAATTTCATCGACAGAGAAAGTCACCTCGTTACCAACTACTCTTTCAGAAATTTTCTCCAACGAATAATTTCCTTTTTTTGACAAAGTGCGATCCCGAACATTTCTGGTTTGATCTTGGTCAGTCAGACGATACTTTATTTCCTTTCCTGAAGTATCAACAACAAGATCTAAAGCTTTGGCCTTAGATTTAAAATCTTCTAAGGAGCTTGAATGTTTTAAAAGGAAATCTAAACGAGATTTAATCTCATAGCGAAAAGAATTTTTTTTGCGATAGGCATGATAGGTTTTTCGATTAGTCCATAATTTCTCTTTGAGAATTTTAGCTCCAGCCAAATCCGCATACTTATCTGAAATATTCTCTAAACTTTTTTTCGTTCCTTTCTGCCAACGAAACTTTTTTAATGTAACAGAATTAGTAGAATTGAAAATGATGTGATTGTGAATGTGCCCCTTATCCATGTGAGTCGCTATGACAAATTCATGTTGTCCACCAGTTAATTCTAAAATCGTTTTTCGACCAATCTCATGAATTTCTTGTGGAGTCAAATCATCTTCAGGAGAAAATGATTGGATGATGTGATGAGCCAACACTCGATTCGGATTTTGAATATCCGATAGCTCTTTTGTCCCTGCTCGTTGAGCCGCATTCTTTTTGGTCAAAAGAAATTCTTCTGTCGCTGTGCTAGCGTCTGTAATTCCATAAGTAGATACCAGTTGATTGACTACTCGGCCATCTTTCACCACTGCTGGAAATTCCAGCTGTTCAGCTTGTTCTAAAAAACTCGTTTTAGATGGATTCTCGATATAGCGTAAAGCATTATTTAAACTTTTTGTATCAGTCAGCTCGACCGTCTTTGCTTCATCCTCAATATATTTTGTAGACCGTCCTAAAGAAGCTACTCCTTTTATCTGAAGAACCTTTGTTACAACCATCGCTCTTGTTCCTTTGTTTGATTTTCCTGTTTTTGGATAAATTGGCTGACTGTATCTTTCAAATGTTTCTGCAATTCAAGAATCTGACTCAATTCATTTAGGCTAGCCTGATTATCTTCGTTTACTTTTTTTGCGACCTGATTGATATTGACCCCTATACGATTTATTTCCTTACGTAACTCTTTCAACTCTTCAAATTTTAAAATATTGACTTCTCCCATAATCAACATAATTCGCGCAAAGGTATTAAAATTTGTCATTCCAGATTCTGCAACCTTTGTTGAAATGAACCGTGCCTCTTCTTCCGTTAAACGAATTTTTTTCTGAATCATTCGTTTTCGCTTTTCTCTATTTTTCAAAAAATCTTCACCTCTATTCTGGCAATTTTGCTTAAGGGGCTTAGAGCCCTTTTCTTCTGGCAAGCATAGCACTTGGGTACCCAAATGCTGTTTTTAAAAAGGTCAAAGATAGTCAGGGTATCATTCCTGACTATTCTTGACTTTTTAAATTTTTGGGGAAATCCCCAATCCCCTAATCCCTTCAAGCAGGAATTTATTTATTTCGAGGAGAAAAGTTTGATTAAACTTTTAAAGTTTCCAAGAGAAAATCCATCCCATCAATTAATTTCATTTTTAAGATTTCATCTCTAAGTGCCTCAAATCTTTCGTCACTCATTTCCTCGATTTCTTTAAGTGCAACAGGATACATTTCTACTTCTTCTAGCTCATAGTTTGTTTTAATTCGCATATCCCTACGAAGAATGTAGAGACATTCTTTACGTGAAATGTGCTGGTTAACTTCATTCACTTTTGGCGAATCTGTAGCCTCATCCTCAAAAAATATCTCCATCAAAATATCAAAAGTTTCTTGTCTTAGATTTTCAATCATCTTCTGTTTCTCCTTTTTTGTTTTTCTTTCGACGAGTTAATGCTTCCATTATTGAGGGCTGCTCAGGGACTTTTTTTCTTCCACCTGCTTTACAGCCTCCGCCTTTTGACTACTTAACTGCTCAGATTTTTCTTTTGCCTGTTGAAGTTTATCAGCAAACTTATCTTTCGTCACAGTTTTATTTTTCACCAGTTCTAACTTAGCATCCATCCGATCAATCAAACTTTTTGCTTCCTTTTGAACAATCTGCAGTTGTTCCACCATATCTTCAAAACCATTTTTATCCTTCGCCCAAATAGCTAAATATCCAAAACTATAACTACTCGTATCAAAACCAAAATGATTAGCTACGACATAAGCAACACTTTCAGCTTGTAATTCTTGCTTGCGGTATTGGTCATCTCCATATTGGGCATTAGTCCCTCTATGTAAATCTGAGTGAGCCATTTCATGAAAAATGGTTTTTAGAATCTGTTCTTGACCCTTTAATCCTTTTGAAATAACAATTCGATTTTCATCTGGAGAGTAATAACCATTTGTGCTCTCTCTGTTAATTTCTTCAAAACTGATCGAAACCTGATTATCCATTGAAACAGCTTTTGCTGCTCGGTACAAATCTTCATAATCTTTAACATCTCCAGTCAATTCATGAATTGCTTTTGGCAATTCTTTTCCTTCTGTTTGAGATACATCAAAGACATTTCCTAACTTGAATCGAGTAACGGTGATTTCCTTCTGTTCCATTTCATTTTCAGCTGGAGTAAAGTCTAACTCTTTTTGATGAACAGGGATGCTTGTTTTCACTTGGTAAGGAACCCAAATCTTCAGAGCTTTTGAACCCTTTTTAACTGTTCTGTCAAAATCTGTTTTCCATTTATTGAAACTAGCAACTTGGGAAACATTAGGATTTTGCATCTTCAGCAAATGAATATTGTTGAGTGAGTAGTTGTGAAACTTACTCATCGTATCCAAGAATGATTTAAACTGTTCGGAATCCAAGTAGTTCTTCATTCCTTCTTTCAAGTGTTCAGCTAAAGCTTTTGTATCTTTATCTGCGACTAATTGGGAAATGGTTTGTTCTGAACTTTTAGCAGCAATCATTTCGGTGATAATCGCTCCAGTTTCTGCTTCAGCATCT
>NZ_KV807710.1:0-586 GCF_001812125.1 Streptococcus sp. HMSC071D03 | reverse complement strand
TAAATTCCAATATTGCTCTCCAGTTGGTGTGGATAAGAGATTTTCCAATTCAGGAAAGGTGACTTGTAAGACCTTGTGTAGACGGTTTTTAGCTCTAACAATGTCTTCTGTAAGATTTTGATAGAAACGGCTTAAATCACGCAGGTGTTGATAAACTTCTTCCTGCGCATAAGTTGGTTTACGATTGAGTATAAACTGAGAATGAGCCAACTTTTCAGCGTCAATTTTGTCTGTTTTACGAACTCGCAGACTGTCCAGTTGCTTCTTAGCTTCCAAAGGATTCAGCTGTGTATAAGCGTAGCCGTATTCCTCAAGAAAGGCTCGAAGACGCCGAGAATAGACACCAGTAGCTTCAAATATAATCTCAGGGTTATGAACAGTTTTCAAGTCATTCAAAAGACGATTGAAGCCAATGGCGTCATTGAGCATAGTGTATCCATGAATCTTTTCACCGTTGACTAAAATTGCCACCTCAGAACTTGCCTTACTCACATCAATCCCAAATACTGTACGCATGATATTACCTCTTTTGTCTTGAATAATTCCGTGTTTTAGTGATTTTATTTTCAATACGCGACGTCTAGCG
>NZ_KV807709.1:0-81682 GCF_001812125.1 Streptococcus sp. HMSC071D03 | reverse complement strand
TTCGACGCGCACCCGCATAGCGGGTGTTTTTTTTATCTCGTACCTAACGGAGCGAGACGGACTACTAGTCACATAACACCAAAAATCTCTTAGATTCATTTCTAAGAGATTTTTTCTTTATTCCCTCACAACCATCCTTCTTCTTCGGCGGTTTTGGCTGCTTCGGTTCGGTTGCTAGCGTTTAGTTTGGAGAGTATATTGGTCATGTAATTACGGACGGTGCCGTTTGAGAGGTAGAGCTTATCCGCAATTTCTTGGTTGGACAGCCCCTGTGCTACTCCATGCAAAACAGCGACTTCCTGCTCGGTCAAGGGATTGGGATGGGTCATCATGACTTCCATCAGCTCTGGAGAATATTCCTTGCGTCCCTCTAACACCGTATGCAAGGTTTGCATGAGGTCTGCAATGTTTCTTTCTTTCAATACATAAGCATCTACTCCAGCCTTGACCGCTCGTTCAAAATAGCCTGGGCGTTTAAAGGTCGTAACGATAACCACCTTTGTTTCAGGCACTTCTTGTTTGATCCACTCAAGTGCTTCTAGTCCTGTCTTGACTGGCATTTCGACGTCAAGGATGGCAATATCTACTGCTTCTTTCTCCAAAACCTCGATAGCTTCAGCTCCATTTTTCGCCTGCAAGACGGTCTCCACATCTGGTTGAAAGCTTAAGAGCTGGCACATGGCATCTCTAAGCATACTTTGGTCTTCTGCGATTAATACTTTCATCTACTTTCTCTCCTTATAAGGCAGATGCACGCGCACCTCTGTGGGATCTTTCAAACTGACCAGCTCTACTTGACCTGAGAAGGCTGCTGCACGGTCACGGACTGTATGAAGTTCATTCCCTTTTACATTTGCAAATCCTTTCCCGTCATCTCTAACTATCAGGACCAATTCCTGATCTGTACGTTCCAGTTTTAGATAGGCTTTTTCAGCGCTGGCATGCTTGATGATATTGGTCGCAAGTTCTAACAAAATCATAGCAGCTGTCGACTCCACATCTTGGGTCAAACTAGCCTTGTCCAACTGATTGTCAACCTGAACTTCAATCCCAGCAATCTCTAGCATCTTTTTGACAGTCTCAAGCTCTGAAGCTAGGGTCCGTGATTTCAGATTTTCCACAATGGTTCGCACTTCATTCATGGAATCCTTGCTGATCTGGTGAATTTCTTTTAATTCCTTTTCCACCTGTGGATAAGCCTCCATCTGAAACAACTGCAAGGCTAAATCTGTCTTGACACTCAGCATCGCAAAGGTATGTCCCAGACTATCATGCAAATCCTGACCGATACGACTACGTTCATTTTCAGCAAGCAATAGATTTATCTGGGCATTTTGCTTGGCCTGAGCTTCTTTCAAATCCTCGACAATGCGAATTCGAACCAAGCCCAATGTCATCAAATCCACAAAAGTAAGAATTCCAAGCTCAAAGGCTACAGCCTCAGTTTCGACAGACTGAAACATCATGAGTTGTCCAACAACAAGAACTTGAGCAAGGAGAAAAGTCCAGACATGAAGTGAACGTAGGCTACGCACTCTAAAATGATAAATTAAGAGATTGGCAAGGAAAAAGAAGAACCAGATATAATTTACACCAACAAAGGCAGTATAGCCAGCTACATAGGCTAGCATGATAACCCAACAGAGCCAGGATAAACGCTGACTCTTGGTGGTTAAAACACCTAAGTAAGCCAAGACAAATAGAATATCAATCAACAAATGCCAGCTAGGAAGCTCCCCAGTCACTACAGGCAGGATGGGGAAAATCATAAAAATTAAACTAGCCCAAAACATATAATGTATGCTTTTCAGTCTTTCAAGCATTAAGCATTCTCCTTATGACCTTGAAGGTAAATGGTCAAACCAAACAAAACTGCTGAAAAAACAAGTAGATAAACTGTGGCTGATAGATTGATGCCACCCTCGTTTAAGAAGGTCTTGAGCAACTCCATCAACTGATAAGTTGGTAGGCACTTCCCGATTGCTTGCATCCAGTCTGGAAATAAAGAGACAGGCATCCAGAGTCCGCCTAAAACAGCCAAACCAAAGTAAAGAAGATTGCCCACAACAGACATCAGCTGACTGGACGGCAAGAGAGTCAGGGTTAAGCCAAGTGCTACAAAGGCAACACTTCCTACTATCAGCAAGAACGCAGCTCCAATCCAGTTTCCAAGAGACATATCCACACCTCTTACAAAATGCCCAACTGAGAAAACAACCAGAATTGAGACCAAATAATCAACCATCATACTTGTTATCTTTGATAGATAATATTCTACCATATTTACAGGGCTATGACGTAATATTTTCTGCCAGTTGTTGATCTTGTCGGTATGTAAAACAACTGGGAATGAAAAGATAGCTGTCGACATCATGGAAAAAGCCGTCATGGAGATGAGGTAGTCGCGCATAAAATTAGCCGGTCCACCTGGTGTGTCCTGGTACATACCTGAAAAGAATAAATAGAAGGCTGTCGGCATCCCTACGGATAATAGATAATAGACTAATTGTCGTTTGGTCAATAGAAATTCTATCTTGTTTAGTGCGATCCATCGTTTCATCTTAGTCATCTCCCTTTTGTGTTTTTTCAAAGATTGTATCTAGCAAACTACGGTTATTAACTTCGATTTCTTGTATGCTACATCCTGCTTGAACTAACAGTTCCCAAAAAGCATTTGCCTCTCGTGTGACTACTTGCAGAGCATCTTGTTTTTGTACCCAGTTTTCAACCAAGTTAGACTGCTCAACAATTTCCTTGTATGCCAGAGGAAGGATAAAATGCTTTTCAATCTCCTCACTACGCATAGCTAGAGGCGTCGTATCACGAATCAACTCTCCCTTATTCAAGACCAAAATCCGGTCAGCTGTATGCTCTACCTCTTCGATGTAATGGGACGAATAGAGAATGGTAACTCCCTTAGCTTTTAGCTCCTGAACAATTTCCCAAAAGCGTTGACGGGTTGAAGTATCCATGGCCGCAGTTGGTTCATCTAAAAAGACAAGCTTTGGTCGCCCAATCAAGGTCAAGACAAAAGAGAAGAGACGCTTTTGCCCACCTGACAATTTTTCTGCGAATTGCTCTTTTTGTTGCTGGTCAAACTGCAATAGTTGATCGATTTCCTGGTTGCTCAAGGGATTTGGATAAATGCTTTGAAAGAAAGCAATCAACTCTTTGACCTTTAATTTCTGAACGATGACATTTTCTTGAGGGAGGTAGCCTCTAATGTAGTCTAACTTAGAGCTCGTCACTGGCAAGTCTTGGATGGATACTTGACCGCTTGTGACCAGTTTATCTCCAAGCAAACAGTCCAAGAGTGTTGTCTTTCCAGCACCATTTGGCCCAATCAAGGCGACGCATTCACCTTCAGCTACCTCAAAGGAAATATCCTTCAATATAGCCTTGCCCTTGATGTTTTTATTTAGGCTTTCTACCTTAATCATGTTCATGAGACTCTCCTTTCAGCCACTCCTTTCCCATCGGAAAGGCGATAAAAATCATAAATCCTAATCCCCAGGCACCGCGAATGGCTTGGTGAAGGATAGCTTGATCAAACCAACCTGTAAACATTTCTACCAACCATACCACTAGTGATAGTCCAATAAAAAGATAGAGAATCGCTTTTTTCATTTTTCAAACTCCTTTTTCACATCTGAGACTAATTTCAAACCTTCTCGGATCAACCAAGACATGATTCCAAAACTTGCAAACAACTCCCAAGGAAAATGATAGAAGCCTTCATCCAATCCTGAAAACATGAGATAAGTCATGACTCCTGCTGCTACTAAACTCATTGCAATAATTACTTTATGTTTCATTTTTTTCTTCCTCCATTTGATACATCTAGTATAATTCTTTGAAGGTAGAATCACTAGAAGCTTCTGTCATGAGGAGATATGACAAATGTCATTAAAAATGATGGAACAGAAATTACTAGATTGGATTGATTTTCTAGCACCAATCAGCTACTGGGTCCAAAACTCATTGCAAACCAAAAAGATCGGGAATCTTTTCCCGACCTCTTTCGTTTTCTATTTCATTCTTATTCCACACTGAAAAGATATGGATACACTGGTTGTTGACCTTGGTGGATTTCTACTTCAACATCTTCGAATTCTTCTGCGATTTCTTGGGCGATTTGGTTAGCCAATTCTTCACTTCCATCTTCACCGATATAGAAGGTTACGATTTCACTGTCTTCATCCAACATATGTTTCAAGGTTTCAGTCAAGGTTTGGTGCATATCAGGGTTTGATACGAGGATCTTACCATCTACCATACCCAGATTGTCATTTTCATGGATTTCCAAACCATCGATAGTCGTGTCACGAACGGCTGTTGTTACACTACCGCTGACCACATCACCAAGAGCTGCAGTCATACGTTCTTTGTTTTCTTCGATAGACTTGCTTGGATCGAAGGCAAGAAGACTAGTCAATCCTTGAGGAAGGGTACGAGCTTCTACCACAACAGCTGGTTGTTCCAATACTTCTGCAGCAGATTGTGCTGCCATGAAGATATTTTTGTTGTTTGGTAAGAAGATAATGTTGCGAGCATTCACTTGCTCTACAGCCTTGATAAAGTCTTCTGTCGAAGGGTTCATGGTTTGTCCACCTTCGATGACATAGTCCACACCTTGAGCACGGAAGATGTCTGCCAAGCCTTGTCCAGCTACTACTGCGATAAGGGCGTATTCTTTTTCTTCAGCTGGCTTGCTGACTTGAGCTTCTTTTTCCACTTGTGCTTCGTGTTGGTTACGCATGTTATCGACTTTAACCTTAACCAAGCTACCATATTTGAGACCTTCTTGCATGACAAGACCTGGATCTTCTGTATGGACGTGAACTTTAACGATTTCATCGTCATTGACAACAAGCAATGAGTCCCCAAGGTCATTCAAGTAGCTACGGAATTCATCGTAGTTAAACTCTTTAGCATAAGTTGGGCCTTGCTTAAGAGCAACCATGATCTCCGTACAGTAACCAAAGGTGATGTCTTCTGTTGCCATATGTCCAGCTACAGACTTGTGGTGTTCAGCATTGATCATTTCACTCATGTTGGCTGGAGTAGCGACAAAGTCCTCAGAAGCGCTATATTCACCAGTAAGAGCTGAAAGGAAGCCTTCGTAGATGAAGACCAAACCTTGACCACCTGAGTCCACAACACCAACTTCCTTCAAGACTGGAAGCATGTCTGGAGTCTTAGCAAGAGCTGTTTTAGCTCCTTCCAAGGCAGCACGCATAACCTCAATGGCATCGTCTGTCTGCTCGGCTTTTTTCTTAGCACCGATGGCAGCGCCACGTGATACAGTCAGGATTGTTCCTTCAACTGGCTTCATAACAGCCTTGTAGGCTACTTCAACACCAGATTGGAAGGCAAGAGCTAGGTCTTTTCCTGTTAACTCTTCTTTTGTCTTGATGGCTTGTGAGAATCCGCGGAAAAGCTGAGAAGTGATAACTCCTGAGTTCCCACGCGCACCCATCAACAGACCTTTAGCCAAGATACTTGCAGCCTCACCAACAGTTGAAGCTGGTTTGTCTGCTACTTCTTTAGCACCATTTTCGATAGTCATTCCCATGTTTGTTCCTGTATCTCCATCTGGAACTGGGAAGACGTTTAATGAGTTGACATATTCGGCTTGCTTGTTCAAACGAGTAGATGCAGCCTGTACCATTTCTTGAAATAAGCTTGTAGTAATATTTGACACGATTATTCTCCTACAACTTTGATATTTTGAATGTAGACATTCACAGTTTGAGCAGTAATGCCAAGTTGGTTTTCCAAACTAAAACGTACACGCTCTTGGATATTTTTTGAGACTTCACTGATTTTTGTTCCGTAGCTCAACACGGTATATACATCAACTGCAATGCTACCATCTTCGGCCGCTTTTACAACGACACCTTTAGAATAATTTTCCTTTCCAAGGAGGGCTTGGAAATTATCTTTGAGGGCTTTCTTACTTGCCATACCGACCACACCAAAAATCTCAGTTGCTGCACCGCCTACAACGGTAGCAATCACTTCATCTGTTAGTTCGATTTGACCATCTTTTGTATTAATTTTTACAGTCATTTTTTCTACCTCAACTAGTTGATACTCTATTTTATCATATTTCAAGCCAAGTGTAAAAGCAGAATACTGTATCGGCGGATATTTGCTCCTTTGACGAGTGATTTTGTACTTAGAGCAAAAGAAAAAGACCTGATGGCCTTTTACTATTTATTAAACGCGTTCTACTTTACCTGATTTCAAAGCACGAGCTGAAGCCCAAACTTTTTTAGGTTTACCATCGATAAGTACAGTAACTTTTTGAAGGTTTGGTTTTACGGCACGTTTTGTTTGGTTCATCGCGTGTGAACGGTTGTTTCCTGATACAGTCTTACGACCTGTAAAGTAACATACTTTAGCCATTTGTGTTTTCCTCCTATTAGATCTAATATAGCGGATGTGCTAGCACCACATACTGTACTATGTTATCACACTTTCTCTTTTTTGGCAAGGGGATTGAAAGATTTTTTTTATTTAACGTAAACAACTCCTAGTTTCCCAAAAGCTACATCTCCACGGATAATCAAAGTTTTGCTGGTTGGGGCTAGAGGGGCATCTGCCTTGGCTGCTCCACAAAAAGTCTCTACCTTTAGATCTACTCTCCAGTGTTGAGGCACGTAGATAACTGCATTCCCAAATCCGACTTCGATATTCAGAGTAGCAAAATCACCTAACATCTCTGCATTGTCATAATAGATTTTGGCATTCCCAAATCCGACCTCAAACTCATCTTCTACAAATTCTTGGTCTTGCTTGTAAAATGTACCCGCCCCAAAAGCGACTTCCTTGTCTGTCAGAATGGTCTTTTCACCGTCATACCACCATTTTTTTCCATTCCAAGTTCTGTTAGAATGAGTGAGTGCGCTGACACCCATTACGATTAAAATACTTGCCCAAAACAATGATTGATTGGGAATCGGTAAAATGTCATAAAAATGATTAGCAATCATGAGGGCCACTAGGGCTGTAAAAGAGGCTGATGTCAGATGACGACGAAGCAAAGCTTCAATTGATTGATAGGCAAAAAATCCAATACCAATCAAGGGCCAAATCTGCCCTCCCAGAGAAGGGATTCCAAAATTCCCCTGCAATAACACTAAAGCTGCCAATACTAGCAACACAATACCAAATGCTTTCTTTTTCATGTTCTTACCTCATGTTTCTTAGATTTTCTTTTAGGAGGGATTGGTAGTGCCGTGACACGTGAACCTCCTTGTGGGTCTGATAAAAGGAAATAGTTCCTGTCCCTGAAAAGGATTTGTCAACCGAGTAAACTTGCCGAATATTAGCAATAGTCGACTTGGATACCCGACTGAAATAGCGTGGCAGGATAGACTCCAACTCATAAAGCTTGAGCCGAACCTCGTAGGCCTCTTTCTGGGTATGGGCGTAAATCTTGCTCCCTTCCGTCTCAAAAAAGAGGATTTCTGCCAAGTCTAAGTAGTACTCACCCGTCCCCTTATAAAAGATCAACCTAGGAGCTTTGGTTTCTTGCAAGAGTCGTTGCAAGTCAGCTATTTCATCTGTCAGGGCTGCAGCTTTGATGACAATCTCTGTCTCAGTTAATTCACTATCAATCTCGATTCGTAACTTCATCCTATCTCCTTTCTGCATCTACTATACCAAAGGCCAGAGGACTTTACAAGGGCAAAAAAGCAAGTGGTCACTTTTGACCCGTAAGTGGTTACGAGACCAAGCCCACTTGCTTTGCTTTTTAGAAAATAAAGAAAAGAATTCCCCAAAGGAGGCCACAAGCGTAGCCAACTAAAACATCCTTGGGATAATGAACGCCACCTAAAACCCGCACAAGACCGAGAAGAGCTGATAAGACCAACAAAACCAACCCCACAGGCAGATTTGCATGCAGGCAAGCCATGGAAATGATGGTTGCTGAAAAGACATGGCGACTAGGCATTGAATTCCCAGAGCTGTCCTTGTCTAGTAGCGGAATAATTTCCCAAGTCTCATAAGGACGTGGTTGATTGATCCACTTACGAACTAGCGTCAATAGGACAAAGCCAGAAGCTGGCACTAAGATATATGCATAAAGGTCGCTCCCAACCCCTTTACTTACAAAGTTTGTGCCCAACAAGGTCAAGTAAGCTAAGGGCATCAGAACTGTCATCATGCGATTAAAAACTCGCATCAATTGCAATAGTTGTGGATGTCGAAGAAGACTTGATTTCCTCTTCTCGTACCATTCTTGATAGTTTTTCATCTGTTTTCTCGTTGTTTCTAGATTTTACACAAGAAGCCTGACAGAACGAGTCCGCTAGCATCTCCTACTCTAGTATAGTGCAGAAAAAGAAGGCCGTCAAGCCTTCTTTTGAATTACTATTCTTCTACTTGGTCTTCTATAAATTGACTATTGTAGAGGTCGGCATAGAAACCACCCTGAGCCATAAGCTCTTCATGATTTCCTTGCTCGATGATGTTTCCTTCTTTCATGACCAGAATCAAGTCAGCATTGCGGATCGTTGACAAGCGATGGGCAATAACAAAGGATGTGCGTCCCTCCATCAAACGATCCATAGCCTTTTGAATCAACTCCTCTGTACGAGTATCGACTGAGGATGTTGCTTCGTCCAGAATCAAGAGCGGAGCATCTTTGAGCAGAGCACGAGCAATGGTCAAGAGTTGTTTCTGCCCGACTGACAAGGTCACTGTATCATCTAAGACTGTATCGTAACCATCAGGTAAGGTTGTGATGAAGTGGTGGATTCCGACTGCTTTGGCAGCTTCAATCACTTCTTCATCACTGATACCTGTTTGATTGTAGATGAGATTGTCACGAATGGTTCCTTCAAAGAGCCAGGTATCCTGCAAGACCATTGAAAAGGCATCGTGTACTTCTGAGCGCTTCATAGCCTTAGTATCCACACCATCAATGCGAATACTTCCCTTATCAATCTCATAGAACTTCATCAAGAGGTTAACAATGGTCGTCTTCCCAGCTCCAGTTGGTCCAACAATAGCAACCTTTTGACCTGCATGAGCTGTCGCAGAAAAGTCATGAATGATCGTTCGCTCCGGTGTGTAGCCAAATGAAACTCTGTCGAAGATTACTTCACCCTTCATGTTGGTCAATTGTCTTTCCTTATGAGATTCATCTTCCATTTCCTCTTCACCTAGAAATTCGAAGACACGAGTCATGGCTGCACTAGCTTGTTGTAAGCTGGTAATTCCTTGGGCAATCTGTGATAAGGGTTGCGAGAAGGTTCGAACATAAACCATGAAGGCTACAATAATCCCGATACTGATATACCCTTCAAGAGCCAAGGCAGCACCGACGATAATGACTAGAACATAACTAAAGTTGCCTACAAAAACCATGGCAGGCATCATAATTCCAGAGATAAACTGAGATTTCCAGATGCTATCATGTAGATTCTGATTCAAGCCTGCAAATGTGTCTTTTGTTGGTTCCACAGCATTATAGCTGGTCACCACATTGTGGCCAGAGTACATTTCTTCCACATAGCCATTTACAGCTGCTAGGTTGTTTTGTTGAGCTTTAAAGTAGCCCTGCGACTTGGCCATAATTACGGAAACCGCCGCAAATCCAACAAGGGTTGAAACAACGGTTACCAGTGCCAAAATCCAGTTCATACCAAACATGGTAATCAAAACAGCAATCAGTAAAAAGCTGGCTGAAAGAACTGTCCCAAGGCTTTGGTTAAGAGACTGAGCTGCTGTATCAACGTCATTAGTCACACGAGAAAGGGTGTCCCCTTGAGAATGACGGTCAAAATAAGCAAGTGGCAAGCGATTGATTTTCTCAGCAATAGCTGTCCGCAAACGTTTTGAGAAATGTTGGATACTAGTTGAAAAAATGTAGGCTTGCGTATAGTTCAGGATAATCCCAAGCACATAGAGGATAACCAAAAAGCTAGCAATACTTGAGACAGCCTCTAGGTCAATCTCTGCCATTAACCCATCTGAAATCAAATTGGTAATTTCTTTGATCTTAGTTGGTCCATAAACCGTGATAATACTTGAACATATAGCCGCCACAACTGCGATTAGTAGGGGAAGTTGGAGACCTGCTAGAAAAGGTCTACACTGTTTCCATAAGGACATTTTCTTATTTTCCATGTTCCAATTCCTCCTTCGATAGTTGTGAATAAGCAATTTCTTGGTAAACTTCATTGTTTGCAAGAAGTTCCTTGTGGGTGCCTTGTCCCACGACTTTACCTTGATCCAAGACTAAGATCAGATCTGCATCCATAATGGTTGAAATGCGTTGGGCAACGATTAACTTGGTCATGGATTGTGTTTTTTCAGCTAATACTTGACGCAAGATACGATCGGTCTTGTAGTCCAAGGCTGAGAATGAATCATCAAAAATGAGAATCTCTGGTTTACGAGCCAGGGCGCGTGCAATGGCCAGACGTTGTCTCTGTCCACCTGAGAAATTGGTCCCGCCTTGAGCTACTTCTGAAGCTATGCCCGCTTCCTTATCTTCTATAAAGTTTTTAGATTGAGCCAATTCCAGAGCTTGCCACATGGCCGTCTCACTTAGTGGCGTTTCTTGACTCTTACCAAAGTTGAGATTGCCCTTGACATCTCCAGAAAAGAGCACAGCTTTTTGAGGGATATAGCCAACTTTATTACGCAAATCTTCTAAGTCATAATTCTGAACATTGACGCCGTCTACTAGAATTTCTCCCTCTGACACATCATAAAAACGGGGTAAGAGGTTAACTAGAGTAGATTTACCAGAACCAGTTGATCCGATAAAGGCAATGGTTTGCCCTGCTTCTGCCTTGAAGCTGACATGTTCCACAACTGCTTCTGAGTTTTTAGAGTAACGAAAGGTTACATCGCGGTATTCCACTTGACCTTTTACAGAAGAGTTTGCTGTCTGTGGGTGACTAGGATTTTCAATAGTGGAATGAAGGTCCAAGACTTGATTGATACGACCTGCAGAAACCAAGGTACGAGGCAAGACGATAAAGAGAGCACCCATGAGTAAGAAGCCCATTACCACTTGCATAGCATAGGACATGAAGACCACCATATCGCTAAAGAGGGGTAGACGCTCTGTCAAGCTAGCGTCGTTGATAAGATAAGCACCAATCCAGTAAATGGCAAGGACCAAGCCGCTAGAAATTGCCATCATAATAGGATTCATAATGGCCATTAAGCGACTTACAAAGAGATTGAGTCGTGTGACTTCATCATTGGCTTCTTCGAATTTCTTATCTTGATATTCCTCAGCATTGTATGCACGAACAACCCGAATCCCTGTCAAGCTTTCACGAGTAATACTGTTCAGTTTATCTGTCAATTTTTGAATGACAGATTGTTTGGGAAAGGCCAAAGTCATCAAGACAGTTGTCATCAGAACATTGACAATGACTGCCACCACTACTGCCCAAATCCAGTATTCTGACTTGCCAAGGATTTTCCCAATAGCCCAAAGCGCCATGATTGGTCCGCGAGTGACTACCTGAAGTCCCATGGTAAAGAGCATCTGAATCTGCGTGATATCATTAGTTGTCCGAGTCAATAGACTGGGAATTGAAAAACGTTTAATTTCTGTCTGGGAGTAATCCAAAACACGATTAAAAATATCGCTTCGTAGATGAGCCGTATAGGATGCTGCAACTCGAGCGGCAAAAAATCCAACTGTTACAGATGATAGGAAGGCTAAGAATGACAAACCCATCATCTTAGTTGCTGGCGACCAAAGGTCTCCCAACTCCGTACCTGGCGTTCCGAGTAATTCTGTTATTTTTGAAACGTAAGTCGGTACTTCTAACTCTAGATAGACCGAGCAACAGGTAAAGAGAACAGTTATTAGAATCATGCCCCACTCTTTTCCTGTGATACGCTTAGCGAGTTTCTTCATTCTTACCTCCTATTTTTTCTACATTTGCTTGTAGTTTTCCAAGGACTTCTTCAAAGATAAGGAGATTCTCTTCGGAAATGCCATCAAGTAAACTACGGTCAATTAGATTAAAGAAAGACTTAACTTGCTTCATTTGAGAGCGTGATTTTTCGGTCAAATGAACAAATTTCGCCCGTTTATCACTTGGACTCGCCTCCAACTCTACCAAACCATTTTGCACCATACGCTTGACCAAATTACTAGCAACTGACTTGGTAATATTGAGTTCTTGTTCAATATCCTTGATGAGTGTTAATTCTTGTTCATGCTCACGACGTTCTAAAAAACGAATGACCTGCCCTTGCGGTCCCCCCATAAATTCAATACCACAACGCTTGGCTTCCTTTTGTACCATCAGATGTAACTGGTGACCAAAACGTTTAAAGACCAACATCGGTTTATCCATGCTATCTCCCTTCTAAGTAAAAATAGTTCTCTTGAGAACAATTAAGTTTCCATGAGAACTATTTTATCATTTTCAGAAAAGATGTCAAGAAAAAGTTTCTATGAGAACTATCTCGGTATAAATTGACATCAGCTCTTATTTTATCTATAATAAACACTATCTCACACGAACACAAATCCAGTTTACTAGAAATGAGTAATTCACAAATGAAGCAAAAAGAACACAAAATCTTAGGAATCCTTGCCATCATCTTTGGAACCCTGGCCCTTCTTGGTTCTTGGATACCAATTATCAATGGTCTATCCTTTCTCTTTGGATTTGTTGCCTTGATCTTAGGAGTCATCGGCATTGGCCTCAATCTCCAAAATCAAAAAACATTAGCTATGATTGGTTCAAGCTTTGGCCTCATTTCCATTATCATTGTACTGATAAGCCAATTGCTATTCACTCCTATCTTCGCTGATTTTATAAGAGGCTATCGTAGCTCTTCTAATTATCTCATGGAAGAACCAACCAATGAAGATTGGCCAAATAGTACCATTGATGAATATGAAGAGGAAGAAGAGATCTTTACCTGAACTCAAGAACAGTTTGATGCCTTAATAGAGGGCGACGCTTCCAACCAAGGGCAAGGCGGTAGTAATTACAAAGACATTATCAGTGAACATGGGATTCCAGATTCTGAAGCAGATTCAAGTGACAGTGATTATGAAACCAAAAGAATCTCCTATCTATCCCTTGGTTCACCTAGTAAGGCAGTTGTTTTAAACTTTGTAAAGCAGAAAAATGGTCAGTTTCTTCTGATCCGTAAATTCGCCATCGGACTAGATCGCAAAGAACAATCTGATTCTGGAGTGAAAATTTAACATAACTAAAAAGGTGCTGGGAATAGCAATCGGTAGACTAAGTCTCGATTTCTAAATCCCAGCACCACGATATTTCCACAATCCATTGGATTATAGACGATTGTAGATAAAAAATGAAGTTTTTGTAAAAAGAGATTTTTGTCTCTTTCCTGCCCTTTTGTCATCACAAGATAAACAAACCCCTTGAAAATACTGAATTTTCAAAGGGGTTATTTTTATTCTTAGAATCCGTCTACGTTTGTGTAGATTTTTTGGACATCTTCGTCGTCTTCAAGGACTCCGTAAAGTTTTTCAAATGTTTCCAAATCTTCACCTGACAACTCAACTTCTGATTGAGGAATCATTTCCAATTCAGTTACTTGAAATTCTTCAATACCAGATTCACGCAAGGCAACGATAGCCTTGTGAAGGTCAGTTGGTGCAGTGTAGACAGTGATTGTTCCTTCTTCTGCTTCTACATCATCTACATCAACATCTGCTTCAAGCAAGAGTTCAAAAATAGCATCAGCATCGTCACCTGCAAATACGATAACACCCTTGTTGTCAAAGAGATAAGATACAGAACCTGAAGCTCCCATATTTCCGCCGTTTTTACCAAAGGCAGCACGCACGTTGGCAGCTGTACGGTTAACGTTTGAAGTCAAAGTATCAACGATCAACATAGAACCATTTGGTCCGAAACCTTCGTAACGACCTTCTGTAAAGGTTTCGTCTGTGTTTCCTTTTGCTTTATCGATAGCCTTATCAATAACGTGTTTTGGCACTTGCGCTTGTTTGGCACGATCGATAACGAATTTCAAAGCAGTGTTTAATTCTGGATCTGGTTCACCTTTTTTAGCTGCTACATAGATTTCTACACCAAATTTTGCATATACTTTAGAGTTAGCTCCATCTTTAGCTGTTTTCTTAGCTACGATATTGGCCCATTTACGTCCCATTAGGAATCTCCTTTTTTCACATTTTAATCTTTCTTATTATAACACAAGTCTACCTGATTTTCACTAGAGGAAATGGATTTTTCTTTTGTAAATCAATCTAGGATTTCCCACCAGCAACCAAGATTTTCTTGCCTTCTTTGATCCATGGATGCTTGGAAAGCGAGAAGTAAAGTTGGATGGTCATAGCTAGCCAGATAAGGGGTTCGCAAAAAATAACACCTAAATAGCCAGACCAAGGAATAATCCAAGCAACAAAAGCAATCTTTCCTATAAGCTCAATAAAACTAGATACCAAAGGAAGGAGTTTTTGCCCTAAACCTTGCAAGCAGTTCCTATAAATCAGCAAGAGACTCAAGATGGGATAAAAAGTAGAACTGATGCGCAGATACAAAGTGCCATTTTCTACCAAATAAGAGTCTGTCGAGCTTGCCAGGAAGGAGACCAAGGCAGGACTGGCAAAGAATAGGAAAATACAGACAAAGGCTGCCCAAGACATACTCAAACGACTAGAAATCCGAAGCCCTTGGACAATGCGGTCTGGCCGCTTGGCTCCATAGTTTTGAGAGGTGAAAGTCGTTATGGAGGCCGAAATAGAGGTCATCGGTAGTAAAGCAAAGGCCATAATACGCCTTGCCGACGTTTGAGCACTGATAATGACTGCTCCAAAACTATTAACCGATGATTGTAAAATGACGCTACCAATAGAGACAATAGAACCCATCATCCCCATAGCTAAGCCTTGCTCCAAAAGATCTACATAGAGGGCCTTGTCCCACTTAAAATGCTTGAGACTAGGCAGTAACTCAGGCACACTCCTGCGGATATAGAAAAAGCAGAGAAGGGCTGATAAACCTTGCGATATGATTGTCGCAAGACCCGCAGACTGGACTCCCAATTGCAGTTGTGTGATAAAGTACAAGTCAAGGGCAACATTGACCAGAGCTGAAAAAACCAAAAAGCCAAGTGCCGCAAGGCTGTCACCAACTGACCGCAATAAACCTGCAAAGAGATTGTAGGCAAAGCTGACGCCGACACAGCTGACAATCATGGAGATATAATCGTAAGACTGGGGGAGAATTTCTGCAGGAGTTTCCAGATATTGGAGAAGTGGATAGAGACCAACAAAACCTATCGCCATAACAATCACACTTAAAAGAGCCCCTAAAATCCAAGTAGCTGCGACAGCTTCTTTAATCTTTGAAAAGTTACGAGCTCCGTAATAGCGGGCAATCACCACTCCCATTCCATTGCCAACTCCAAGGGCAAAACCGATAATCAAATCAAAGATAGCCGTTGTTGCTCCAACAGCCGCCAAGGAGTCTGGCCCTAGAAAACGTCCAACAATCAAAATATCAGCCGTATTATAAAGTTGCTGAAAGATATTGGACAGTAAAATCGGTAATGCAAAACTAATTAGCGCGGGAAGGATAGGACCATGAATCAGGTCCACCGTTGATTTTTTATTCATAAGGCTTATTATATCAGCTTTCTAGTAGGGGAACAAGAGAGTTTGAATAAGAAAGCGTTGCCTATATACAGACAATCTGGTATAATCGTGACAGAAAAGGAGTTTATGCATGAGCTTAACCAGCCAATTAATTACAGATGTATTTCCAGACCTTGAGAAAGTTGAAAAGTTAAATATCGAAGCCTTTCCTGAAGAAGAGCGAGTATCCCTGTCTGAATTTTTACAATATCAAGATCGAGACGATGCCCACTTTTTCGCCTTTTACAACGAAGAGGAATTTGTAGGATTTGCCTTTGCCATTTCCAATCAAAAGGCTTTCTACATAAGTTTTTTTGCCATTATGCCTCATTTGCGTAGCCACGGCTATGGCAAAGAAATCATTGAAAAGCTGATTGATTTTTACCAGCGTACCATGATTCTTGAAGTTGAACGTTTGGATGAGGAATGCGATAACCTCGAACAGCGAAAAGCTCGCATGGAATTCTATAAACAAAACGGCTTCAAAACCGCCAATGCTTTTTTGGAGTACGAAGGTCTTAGTTTTGAGATTCTATATCGTGGCGACCACTTTGATGAAGAAGCCTACCGTGATATCTTCCAAAAATTACAAGAAGAAAATTATTTTGACTTCCACATCGAGTACCGTCGTTTTAGCGACCACTAACCTATACTGCAGTCTTTAACTTCCCAGTAAGAAACTGCAAATTTCTCTACAATGAATCTCCAATCACCTGCACTACAGGTGATTTTTTTGTGATTCCGAAATAAGATGAAAACTTGGAAAAAATTATCACCGCATATCACAAATAAGGGACTGGGACAAAAGTCCTAGCCTCTCAATTGTCTTTGGATTGTCGTGCAAGACGCAGTGGTTGAGTGGGCTCTACTACGCTGATTTCATCAGCTTTTACAGCCCTACTCAACTGTGCGTAGGTGGGACGACGAAATCGAATTCTAACGAATTACCGATTTCTGTCCCACTCTCTTATCATGATTTGTCTCATAAAGATGCACTAAGTTTACGCTTCTGTTCCAGCTTCTGGCATGATGAGCCAAAGCATGAGGTAAGCAAGAATTCCTGATCCACCTAGCAATGTGAAAAGAATCCAAAGTCCACGAACAAGTGTTACATCAATATCTAAGTAGTCAGCAAGACCTGCACAAACACCAGCAATTTTTTTATCTTGAACATTACGAACTAAACGTTTTTCCATAAGAATCTCCTTATACTAATTTTTCTTTTAATTTATCATCAAATCTTTTTCAATAGTCTTGCTAATTTTTATCAGAAGATTCTAGTTTTAGCAAACTATATCCCCTCATTGTTTCAGTTCTTTAGTCCAAGATAACAGAAAAAGTGGGGATGCCTCCACCACTTTTACTTTTTAATCTTCAATTTCGATTTCAAGCTCATCGCCAAGGTCAAGAGTCACTTCTTGATTAGCTACTTCTGATTCCACAGGTGCAACTTTTTCATCGGCCACTGCATCATCTTCAATCAAGCCAAACTTGACACGAACTTGGTGGTCAATCTCGTCAAAGATTTCTGGATGATCTGCCAAGTATTTCTTAGCATTTTCAGAACCTTGACCGATCTTTTCGTCTTTATAAGAGTACCATGCTCCTGCTTTCTTGATGATGTCAAGATCACTTGCAATCTTCAAAAGCTCACCAGTTCTTGAAATCCCTTCACCATACATGATTTCAACAAAGGCTTCTTTGAATGGTGGAGCTACCTTGTTTTTAACAACCTTAATCTTGGTTTCCTTACCTACGCTCGTATCTTTTTGGTCACCAGTTCCCTTGATTTGTGTACTTCCACGCACATCCAAACGGACTGAAGCATAGAATTTAAGGGCGCGTCCACCAGGAGTTGTTTCTGGATTTCCAAACATAACCCCTACTTTTTCACGCAACTGGTTGATGAAGATAGCAATTGTCTTTGTCTTGTTAATAGAAGCCCCGAGTTTACGCATAGCCTGGCTCATCATACGAGCTTGAAGACCAACGTGGCTATCTCCGATATCACCATCAATTTCCGCACGAGGCACAAGAGCTGCAACTGAGTCGATAACAACAAGGTCAACCGCACCTGAGTCAATCAATTTCCCAGCAATTTCAAGACCTTGCTCCCCTGAGTCTGGTTGTGACAAGAGCAATTCATCGATATTAACTCCAAGCGCTGCTGCATAGGCTGGATCAAGAGCGTGCTCTGCATCGATAAAGGCAGCAATTCCGCCTTCTTTTTGGGCTTGCGCTACCGCATGAAGGGCAACTGTTGTCTTACCTGATGATTCTGGTCCGTAGATTTCAATGATACGTCCCTTTGGATAACCACCTGATCCGAGTGCAATATCAAGAGCCAAAGAACCTGAGCTCATCACTTGGACCTTTTGCTCGGCACGCTCACCCAAGCGCATGATTGACCCCTTACCGAAGTCTTTTTCGATCAATTTAAGGGCATCGTTCAAGGCTTTTTCACGATCAGCACCAAATTTTTTGCCAATTTCGTCTAATTTTTTTGTTGGTTTTTTCGCCATTTTATTCTCCTGTATTCTAATAGTCCTTAGACCTTCTTCTATTATAACAAATCTCCAGCACTTAATAAAGCTTTGCGAACTAGGTTAAAGGCATGTAAGACTGCAATTTCTCGCACATCTGCACGACTTCTACCTGCGATATTAGCCTGGATAACTTCTGTACCCGAAGCTTGCGCTAAAGCAATAAAGACTGTACCTGCTGGATGTCCTTCTAGACTATCTGGCCCAGCTACTCCCGTCAAACTAATTCCAAAATCTGACTGGGTTTGGATGCGCGCTTGTTCAGCCATTTTTTCAGCAGTAAAAGCCGATACAACTCCATATTTTTCCAATTCAGCCTGTGGAATATCAAGCATTTTTGCTTTTTCTTCAAGGCTATAAGTCACAAAACCACCTTTAAAAATAGCAGACACACCTGAAAAATCTGCCAAAGTAGCTTGAAAAAGACCTGCAGTCAAGCTTTCTGCTGCAGTGATGGTTTTCTTTTGCTTTTTCAACTCTTCTACTACCAGGCTAGCCAAGCTGGTTTCTTCCCCATAGCCATAGCAAATTTCTCGAAGTGAAACACCCTCAAAGGTTTCTTTTTCAAGGATTTTTTGTTCTAGAGCATCTAGAACACGATCCGCTTCTTCTTGACTCTTAGCCTTGGTCGATAAGCGAAGGGTCACTTCCCCAGTTTTAGCATAAGGTGCCAAAGTTGGATCTGTCTGCTGGTCAATTAAATCTGATAGAATGGTCACTAACTGGCTCTCACCAATCCCAAAGAAACGCAACACACGTGAATAGAGTTTAGAGCCCGTTGTCAATCTCGGAAGCAGCTCATTTAAGACCATAGGTTTCAATTCACTTGGAGGTCCTGGTAGAACGACGTAGGTTACCCCAGCCACTTCAATCATGCCACCTACTGCTAGACCCGTTTCATTTGGTAGCGGGGTCGCACCTTGGATGATTTGCGCTTGGCGCTCGTTGTTAGGAGTACGAGCATAGTCTGGTCTTTGAGCAAAAAAACGATCTAGTTTAGCCTGAGCTTGAGGATCAAAAACCAAATCTCGGCCCAAAAATTTGGCCACAGTTTGCTTGGTCAAGTCATCTTCCGTCGGACCCAAACCTCCCGTTAGAATGACCAGATTGCTACGATTGCTAGCGAGCTCCAACAAAGATAAGAGACGACTTTCATTATCTCCCACAGCAGTCTGAAAATAGACATCCACGCCAATTTCAGCCAACTTTTCAGACAAAAATTGAGCATTGGTATTGACAATCTGACCCGTTAAAATCTCTGTCCCGACAGCTATAATTTCTGCTTTCATTTTTTCCTCCTACTTACCTATTCGGATTTCTTTGAAAAAATCGCAGGAAAATTCCTACGATTTGATGGATAGTCTCCTATTATTCTAATTCTTCTACTGCAACACTAGTAGATTGAGGCAACTGACCCTGACCATAAAGATTCTCATACAAGACTACATTAGTCTCCAAATTCGTAACCTCTGGTTGCCCGAGCGAACGGCGTAAAAGATTTTGCATCTCTAACATATGCTCAGATGTCACGATTTGGTAAGATGTCCCTTGAAGCATTGCATCTTCTCCACGCAATTGTTGAGACTCAATATTTTTAAATGAATCTTGATAACCCATCAACTGAGGAATCGTTGTCGTTGTAATTTCGATATTTGTCTGCATATTATCGCTAAGAGCCTTCAGAATCTCTTGATAATGACTCACACTATTCAAACTAAGAATCTTCTCGACAACCTTTTGAATCACTTCACGCTGACGTTTTTGACGACCATAGTCCCCTTCAGGATCCTGATAACGCATGCGTGAATAAACAAGGGCTTCGTCACCATTGAGGGTTTGCTCACCGACTCCAATCGAAATCGTGTTAAAAGGTTCCTGATCTTGAATAGAGATTGGGAAGCCAAGTGTATTGTTCACTGTAATACCACCTACGGCATCAACCATTCTTTGAAGACCATGCATATTGACCATCACATAACGGTCGATGTGGATATTCATCATCTTTTCAATAGTTGAAATAGCCAGCTCTGCACCACCATTAGCATAGGCGGCATTGAGTTTAGCCTCCATTACACTACCATCTGGTTGCTGGATTTGTGTGAGAATATCACGCTCCAAACTCATCATGACTGTCTTCTTAGTTTTAGGATTCACTGTGACCAAGATCATTGAATCACTATTACCAGCCCATGGATCTGTACGTTCAACATTCCCAGTGTCCACGCCCATAATCAAAATCGTCAGAGGTTCGGTCGCTTCAATGACCTTGGTTTCTTCACCGATTTTTTTATAGGTTTTAGCCAAAGTCTGTGTACTCTGTTGGTAGATCGTATAGGCATAAGCTCCCACACCAAGCACTGTCACAAGGACCAAACCTAAAAACATTCCAATTATTTTTTTTACCATACTCTTATTCGTCTATCAGTTGACCCATTAGGTAAACATCTAGAAACTCTCCTCCTTCTATACAAGCACCACGTTCCTGTAATCCTTCTATGATAAAGCCCATTTTTTCATACAGATGCACCGCAGCAAGATTTCTTTTTTGAACTGTCAATTGTAATCGTCGAATACTACCACTTGATTTGGCCCATTCAATAGTTTCTTCCAACAAGATACTACCGAGACCATTTCCCCAGTAAGCTTTTTTTATTCCTAAAAAGACATCTCCAATATGACGGACTCGCGGACGTTGATCAGCTGTTGTATTGATGATTCCTACTAACTCATCATTCAAAAAAGCGAGTAGGGTAATTTGATTATCCGACTGGGCCTGCTTATCCAAAAAATGTTGCATTTCAGACTCAGTCATTGCAATCCCATTTTCATCCAGACTGGTAAAATTAGACTCTTGACCAATTTGATCTAAGAGAGTAATGACTTCTGAAGCATCCTGGGTTTCCGCTTCACGGATTAAAAGATCATACTCCATCCGTCAATCCTTTCAAAAGTTCTGTTGCCCTTTGACCATGAGCATGAAAGAGCATTTCTCGCCCCTCATCTTTTTTTAGGATTTCTAACTCCAGATAATCTGAAGGGAGATCCTCACCCAATAGATGTCCCCACTCAATAACCGTTACACCTGATCCAAAAAGAAATTCGTCCAAATCGATAGAATCTGCATCCCCTTCGATACGATAAACATCCAAGTGATACAGGGGTAGACGTCCTTCATATTCTCGAACAATGGTATAAGTAGGACTCTTAATCATTTGATGAATGCCTAATCCCTTAGCCAGACCCTTTGTTAGCGTTGTTTTCCCAGCACCTAACTCACCAGTCAAAATCAATACATCATTTTTTTCTAACAAGTGCCCTAGCTTTTCTCCAAGTGCAATCAACTCATCTTCATTTTTTGTGTACATGTACTTATTATACCAAAAAGTTTTATTTTGTGATATTTCCATCAACAAAAAAAGGGGAGACTCCCCTCTTTTTTTAGTTTTTATCATTAGTTAAGAGCCATACTGATGTAGTTCAAGATAAACAAGGCATCCAAAATCCAAATCATGACATGCACATCTTTCACTTGACCTTTGACAACCTTCGTCAAAGTATAAGTTAAGAAACCAACGGCAATCCCTTGTGTAATTGAGTAGCTGAATCCCATAAAGATAGATGTGAAGAAAGCTGGAACAGCTTCAGCCATATCATCCCAAGGAATGTTTTTCAAGTTAGAGAGCATCATAATTCCAACGATGATCAAAATTGGTGCAGTTGCAGCTGTTGGAACGATTGCTAGAAGTGGGCTAAAGAAGCTTGATAGAGCAAAACAGATGGCAACAACCAAAGCTGTCAAACCAGTACGCCCACCAGCACCGATACCTGCTGCAGACTCAACATAAGTTGTAACGTTTGAAGTACCTGCAATGGCACCTACTGAAGTTGCAACTAAGTCAGAGTAGAGAGCTTTATCCAATTTAGCTGACTCATTGTTTTCACCACTTGTCGCAATGATACCAACTTTTTCACCAGTACCAATAAGAGTACCGATAGTATCAAAAATATCTGTCAATGAGAAAGCAAGAATGGCCATCAAGGTTTCTGGCAAACGAGAAGTGTTTGAAATCAAAGAACCCAAACCTTCTGACCCAAGAGCAGCACCAAACAAAGTTCCTAGATCGTTAACTGCTGATGAAAGATTGTTGCTTGCAAAGTCAATGCTAGACAAATCAACAAGACCAACAGCAATGGCAAGAACTGTCGTTGTCAAAATAGAAAGGATGATACCACCTTTGATCCCCTTAACAACGAAGAAGATAGTAATGGCAAGACCTGCAAGAGCTACCAAGACAGCTGGCGTGTTGAAATCTACCAATCCTGGAACAGCTGCTGAGTTTGCAGTAAGTGCTGCTTGAGCCTTATCTGCTCCTTCACCTGCTACTGTATAAGTACCCGGGTCAATCGAGAATTTCAAGAGACCAGCATTCTTAATCCCAACATAAGCAAGGAAAACCCCAATACCAGCTGAAATCGCTGAACGAAGAGTTGTAGGAATAGACTCAATGATCATTTTACGAACATTGGTCAATGTAATAATCAATGAAATAATCCCACAGATGAAGACCATCCCAAGAGCTTCTTGCCATTTATAACCCATCCCAAATACGACGGTAAATGTGAAGAAGGCATTGAGTCCCATACCTGGAGCTTGCGCATATGGTAAGTTAGCATAGAAGGCCATCATCAAAGTCCCCACAACAGAACCAATGATTGTAGCCAAGAACACACCTTGAACAGGCATTCCTGTTTGTGAAAGCATTTGAGGGTTTACAAAGAGAATATAACTCATTGCAAAGAAAGTTGTTAAACCAGCAAGAACCTCTGTGCGGACATCTGTCCCGTGCTCTTTTAGTTTAAATAGTTTGTCCATTTTTAATCTCCTTTGTCATTTTACGAACAATAGAACCATTATATCATCAATCATTCACCTTTTCAAGGTGTTTTTTTAAAAATTAAAAAAAACTAATAGATATTGTTCTCCCGCATTTCACTTAGAGTCAGCTTTTCTCTCCGCTTTTTGATATAATAGAAAACATCTTATCTGAAACTAGATTCGGGAGGATCTTATGACTAAAAAAATGATTGCCGTCGACTTGGACGGAACCTTACTTAACGGCGAAAGTAAACTATCGGATTTTACCAAAGATACTATCAAACAAATATCTAAAAAAGGCCACCATGTCGTGATTGCAACAGGTCGCCCTTATCGTATGGCTAAAGATTTTTATGATCAGCTTGAACTTGAAACGCCTATGATCAATTTCAATGGTTCCCTTACACACCTACCTGGTAAGGTTTGGGCCCATGAAAAATGCCTGACTGTTGATAAAAAGTATCTCTTAGATATGGTTCTACGAAAAGAGGAAATCGAGGCCGATTTTATAGCAGGTGAATACCGTAAAAAGTTTTACATTACATCCCCAGACAAGGAAATTGCCGATCCTAAATTGTTTGGTGTTGAAAACTTTCGCCCTGAAAATCAATTCAAGTCTGACTTAGTGACTAAGGGGCCTAACTGTATTTTATTACAAACTAGGGCAGACGATAAATATGCACTAGCAGAAGAGATGACTAGCTTTTACAAGCATCAACTTAATATCAATACTTGGGGCGGTCCCTTGAACATTCTTGAATGTACTCCAAAAGGTGTTCACAAGGCCTTTGCCCTTGAATACCTTCTAAATGTCATGAATATAGACAGACAGAACCTGATTGCCTTTGGTGACGAACACAATGACCAAGAAATGCTCTCTTTTGCAGGTAGAGGATATGCCATGAAAAATGCTAATCCCGCTCTACTTTCTTTCGCAGACGAGCAATTACCACTAACCAACGAAGAAGACGGAGTCGCTCACTTTTTACAAGAGCAGTTCCTTTAATAAAAACTATCCCTCCATACTTTTTTGGTAGAAAATAGCTACCTTAATCGTATGGATTTTTTATGCCAAAAATCGATTAAAGAAAAAAGGACTCGAATCCGTGTTAACGAGATTCAAATCCTTACAAAAGATGTCTATTTTTTTAGAACGATACGATCAGAAATTTCGCGATCCATATCATCAATGATCATTTGATTGCCATCAGCTACATAAACCTTGATATCATCTCCAATAAAGACTCGCTGACTCTCTGGTTCGAAGGTGACCTTTTTAATTTCCTGATCGCCATCAGGTTCTACTTCTGTCCATGTTCCAGTATTACCAGTAACTACGAGAGTAATGCTATCTCCCTCATCTTGCCCTTTATAGGTTCCATCAATATTAGTTACTGAACTAGCTGTTGAACTAGAAGCAGATGTTTCCGATTTCTGACTAGTGCTCGCTTCTGCACTAGTACTTGCTTGAGAGGAAGGAGTTGACTGCGTTTTTGGGGAGCAAGCAACCAAGAGACTAAGACTTGCCAAAGCAGCAAGAGAAAGTGTGAATTTTTTTAGTGACATGATGTCTCCTTTCTTTTAGTAGCTTAAAATCAGAATAACCCTGCTGAGCCACCACAACTCTACTATAACAAATAAAGATAGGAGGGTCAATCAAATGACTCTGAGGCCATGAAACAAGCGCGAACCTCTGATATAAAATAGAGAGATCCTGTCACAAATAGCAAGTCTTTCTCCTCTGCAGAACTCTCAAAATTATCTATAAAATCTCGATATGAAGCAATGCTTGTATAATCTCCAAAGTCTTGCTCTTCCAAGGAACCCTGATAGTCAAAACTCGTAACATAGAGATCTACATCAGGTAAATGCTCTGTTAAATAAGTAAGCATTCCACTATAATCTTTCCGCTTTAGGGCACCAAATAGGATTTGAGGTTGATACCCTTGCTGAATTTTTTCCTGGATAAACTCAACCAAACGCTCTAGAGCTGGTAAATTGTGAGCCCCATCTAGATAAATGTGCTCAGTGACAGCTTCTAGCCTTCCAGCCCATTTAGTAGCTTGCAAGGCAGCACGTACTGGTTCTTGATCTACTTTCTCGTTTCTTTGTACCATAAATAGTAGAAAAGTCTGCAAGGCAAGAGCTGCATTTTCCTCTTGATAAGCTCCTTCCAATCCTAGTTTTAATTGGGTCAAATCCGCTAGAGAAGAAGAAAAATCTCCTGATTTGAAAGAAAAATCTTTGTCAGCTTGATAGAGAGTCACACCTAAATCTTCCGAAATCTTTTGACAAACAATCTGTGCTTCCGGTGCTAAGTTGGCAATAACGGCTGACTTGCCTAACTTAAAAATCCCTGCCTTCTGCTCTGCAATTGCTGTTAAACTATCGCCCAAGGTCTCCTGGTGATCGAGGCCGATTGATGTGATGATTGCAATTTCACCTGTCACGACATTGGTAGTATCAAGAAGTCCACCTATCCCAACTTCCAGTAGGACTAAATCTACTTCTTGCTCTTTAAAATAGAGCAAAGCAATCAAGGTCAGCAACTCAAAAAAGGATAGCTGATCGTGAGTTTCTAGAAGTTCTTGCTCCATCGTCTTGACTTGATCTGCTAAACGAATAAAATCTGCGTCCGATACGAGGTCGCCATTAATGCAGATACGGTCATGGATGCTAACAATATGAGGCGAAGTAAAGGTCCCCACCTTCTTACCATGAGAAACAAAGAGCTCTCTCATAAAGGCAATGGTTGAACCCTTTCCATTTGTCCCTGTCACATGGATAATAGGATAGGCTTGCTCAGGATTTCCCAGCAAGTTTACCGCACTCTGCATCCGCCCCAAACCTGATCTAAAATTCAATCCAATCCGACTATGAAGCCATTTTTCTACTTCAATCATGCTTATCTCCTTAACAAAAAAGCGAAGATTCTCTTCGCTTTTTACTCATTTTGCTAGATACTAGCTAAATTTTATTTTTAGCGTCAGGCTAAAAACGTCCACTGGACGTTCCTGCTTTTTCTTCTTTCTAGAAGCAGGGCTGATACAGTCTCCCAAACTTACCAGCTCTCTCTTAATTCAAGGAGCTGGGCTAAAAACATCCCCCGAACTTACTGACGGTTTTTATTTTTAGCGTCAGGCTAAAAACATCCACTGGATGTTTTTACTCCTCCATAAAGCTGTTGAAGACTTCTTCAATCATATTCCATTCATCTTCTGAATCTTCAGGGATTGGTTGCAATTCGCCTTCTGTTCCATCTTCATTTTCGATGAATGAGTAAGCTTGGATTTCAACTTCGCCGTTTTCATCTTCTTCTGCGTTAACTGGTACAAGAAGAACATAATTTTTACCAAATTCTTCTTTTCCGTCAATAGTCAAAAGGATTTCAAATAAAGTTTCGTTTCCTTGCTCATCTACAAGTGTAATAAGTTCACGTTCTTCGTGATCGTGGTTGTGATCGTGTGACATAGTTTCTCCTCTGTCTTAAAATTTTCTATCTAAATAATTTTGCAAAATCAATTGAGCAGCTAATTTATCAATAACTTTTTTACGCTTATTGCGACTAATATCTGCTTGCTCAATCAACATACGCTCAGCAGCAACCGTAGTCAAGCGTTCATCTTGATAATCTACCGGTAAGCCAAAGAGCTCTACCAACTTCTCGCCATATGCCTGGCTAGCTTCCACCCGTGGGCCACTTGTGTTGTTCATGTTTTTAGGCAAACCGACAACAAACTGCTCCACCTTGTATGTATCAACCAACTCCTCAAGTCTATCAAAACCAAACTGACCTTGTTCTTCATTGATTTGGATGATTTCAAGTCCTTGTGCCGTAAAACCTAACGGGTCGCTAATCGCTACTCCTACCGTTTTGGAGCCAACGTCCAATCCCATAATTCTCATAGATTATAGATCGACTCCTTGTCCTTTAAGGTAGTAGCGAACCAGTTCTTCAACGATTTCATCTCGCTCATACTTACGGATTTGATTTCGTGCATTGTTATAACGAGGAACGTAAGCTGGGTCTCCACTGAGAACATAGCCCACGATCTGGTTAATAGGGTTATAGCCCTTTTCATTCAAAGAAGCATAGACATCTGTCAATGTTTCACTGATTTCTTTTTTATTGGAATCGTCCAATTTAAAACGTACGGTTTCTTCAGTAAATCCCATTCTAACACCCTCTTTCCTTAGAATAGTACTATTATAGCACATTCGCGGTCGTTCTACAAATCACACAGTCTGATTCTGCTGATTTTCTCTGACTTTTTACTGGACTGTTGCCCCATTTGCAACACGATTAGCAATATAGTCCTCTGGTTCGTTTTTCAATAGATTTTCCAGTCCAACATTCTTCAAGTATTCGTTTTCACTTGCTTTTTTGAGATCCAGTGTTTGGAAATCATAGCTAGTCTTGGTTTCCATTTCTTTCTCATTTAAAAGAGTCGTTTCAATGGTAAAGCCTGAAATTTTTCGAGCTGCCTGCACAGATTCATCCTTGTCCTCAGCTTCTTTAAGAGCTTTTTTAGCTTCGTCTAATCCACGTTCAGAAATATAATTTTTTAAATCTTCTGATACAGGACGTTTCTGCTGAATGGTCAAGCTTAAAAATTGATTGCCTTTGTAAGTAATGATTTGAGTTTGCTGTGCTCCACTCTCATCAGCTGGCAAAACCAAGGTCTTAGTAACAACTGTATTCTTGGTTGCATTTTCTAATACGGGCAAGGTAGACTGTAGAGCTTCCTGAGAACTCTCAGTAGTTGAAGCTGCTGTTTCTTTTTTCTGACCACATCCAACGAGCAAAAATAGTGCTGCGAATGTTCCGATGACTAACTTTTTCATAAATCCTCACATGTTATCCAATTTAAATATTAGAGAAGGCCAGGAGTCACTCCCAGCCTTGATGTTTTATAGAGCCGCACGTAAACGCGCTTCTGCATTTTCCACATTACGGACAGAGCGTGGCAAAAAGGCACGGATATCGTCTTCTTTATAGCCGACTTGTAGACGTTTCTCATCTACAAGAATCGGACTTTTCAAGATACGTGGTGTTTCCATAATCAGGTTGAGCACTTCATTCACACTCAAATCTTCGATATCAACACCAAGGGCCTTTGCATAACGATTTTTCGATGATACGATACTTGCAATTCCATTGTCTGTTTTTGTCAAAATATCAAGTAGTTCTTCTCTCGAAATTCCTTCCTTACCAAGGTTTTGTTCTTTATAACTTAACTGGTGGGCATTGAGCCAGGTCTTCGCTTTTTTACAGCTAGTACAACTTGAGACTGTATAAATTTTAATCATGTACCTACCCCTTTCGCTACATGTTACTATCAGTTTAGACTATTATACCATAAAAAACATCGGACTTGCGACCTATTTTTAAAAAATTTTAACTTTTTTGGCAATTTTTGAACTTTTTTCTTGACAAAATACGAACTATAACCATTCTTTATACTTCTTAATGTAAAACTCCTTAATAACTGTAACGCTAAACATATACAAGAAAATAATACAGATTAAGAACAAGAAGTAAGGAAGTCCTAAGGGTGCTAGACGAAGGATATTTACTAGCGGTCCATAAGGTAGACTGGTTACGAAAAAGGCTGCAACCAGTGTCATCAAAATCACAAGCCAAGCTGGTCTGCTTTGTACAAAAGGAACTTTTGCTGTACGAAGCATATGGATGACCATGGTTTGAGACCACATAGATTCGATGAACCATCCTGTTTGGAACAAGATAATAAACTGAAGGGCAGATTCTGACCCATGAACATAATGATGGCCAGTCACCAAAGGAACAATGATAAAGTAGAGGAAGATAAAGGTCAAAATATCAAAAACAGATGAGATTGGTCCCATCCAAACCATAAATCGCGTAATGGATTTTGCTTCCCATGTATGGGGTTGTTTGAGGAAATCTTGATCCACATTATCAAATGGCAATGCCACACAAGATAAATCGTAGACTAGGTTTAGGACAATGAGATGAACAGGGGCCATTGGTAAAAATGGCAAGAAGATACTCGCAACAAGGAGTGAGAAGATATTCCCAAAGTTTGAACTAACGGTCATCTTAATATATTTGGTCATGTTGGCGTAGACCTTACGGCCCTCAACGATACCAGTTTCAAGAACCATGAGATCCTTGTCTAGCAAGATAACATCCGCTGTTTCCTTGGCGATATCGACTGCTGTATCTACAGAAATACCGACATCTGCCACCTTCATGGATGGGGCATCGTTAATACCATCTCCCATATAACCAACACCGTGACCATTTCTCTTTAACTGTAGAATGATACGCGCTTTTTGGTCAGGAGACAATTTGGCAAAGACTGTTACACTTTCAACCGCTTCTGCCAACTCTTGGTCTGTCATTTGGTCAATATCAGCTCCCAAAAGCATCTGCTCAACATCCAAACCAACCTTTTCACAGATGGCCTGGGTTACTTTTTCATTATCCCCAGTTAAAATCTTTGTTCTGACACCATGCTCAAGTAGGACTTGGATAGCGGGTGCTGCAGATGGTTTTGGTGGATCCAAGAAGGCAAGGTAACCCGTAAGGATCATATCACTTTCATCATCCACAGCATAGGCATAGTCTTCACGTAAACCTGATTTGTAGCCAACACCTAAGACACGCAAGCCTTGACGGTTTAATTGACCAACTTCTGCCAGTACTTCTTGGCGAATACCTTCCGTAATAGGGATTATTTCTCCACGATATTCCACATGTGTCGAAATGTTCAACATTTCTTCTAAAGCGCCTTTGGTCACCATACTAACAACATTGCTATCATCTTTGACGATAACACTCATGCGTCTACGTTCAAAATCAAATGGTAGTTCGTCGATTTTTTGGAAGCTGGTGTCTAGATTTTGTAGGATAGCGTGTTCCTTAACTTCTTTTTCAGTTCTACTGATAATGGCACGGTCCATCAAGTTTTTCAAACCTGTTTGGAAATGTGAATTTAGATAAGCTCTTCTTAAGACCGCCATATCCAAATCACCATGGATATCCAAGGGATATTCTAAGACAATCTCATCTTGCGTTAGAGTTCCAGTTTTATCCGTACAAAGGATATCGATTGCTCCTAAGTCTTGGATAGCATTTAGTTTTTTGATGACTACCTTTTCCTTGGCCATGATAATGGAACCTTTTGCTAAGCTGGCTGTAATAATCATCGGAAGCATTTCTGGTGTCAGTCCGACACCCACGCTCAAGGCAAATACTCCAGCCTCTAGCCAGTCTCCATCGGTTAAACCATTTGCAAAAAACACAATCGGAACCATGACAAGCATCAAGCGGATCAAGAGCCAAGAAATACTGTTCATTTCACGTTCAAAAGAAGTTGGCTCATCATAGGTGTTGAGAGTTTGCTCGATGGCTCCCATCATGGTGTCATCCCCAACTGCTAGGACCATAGCTGTAGCACTTCCTGAGATAACGTTTGTCCCCATGAATGCCAAAGATTCTGCTTCTAAGAGGCTATCTACATCTTGACTAGTCGCTTTATTTAAAGCAAGTTTTTCGACTGCATCACTTTCTCCAGTCAAACCTGACTGTTGAACGAAAAAGTCACGGGATTCAAATAAGATAATATCAGCTGGGATCATATCTCCAGCACTCAATTTCACGAGGTCTCCCACAACTAACTCATCGATTGGCAACTCTTGTTCCAGACCATCACGAATGACAGTTGCCGTGTTGACAATCATTTTTGAAAGATTGGTTGTCGCCTTGTCGCTCCGTAACTCTTGGACAAAACGGATGCCTCCTGATATCAAGACTAAGACAACAATAATGATAGAGGTAGTTGGGTCCTCTTGGCCAGGTTTGGCAAGCCAAACGTTTGTAACGAGAGAAATAAAGGCAATCACAAGCAAAATGATTGTGAAAGGATTGATAATGGACTCATAAATCTTCTTAAAGATGGAATCCTCTTGACCCTTGGTAATGGTGTTTTCACCATACAGGTCACGGTTTTCTTCGACTTGTTCTTGGTCTAAGCCTTTTAGACTTGTATGGTAAAAAGCTAGACTATCTTTTAATGGGGTTTGAATAGCTGCTGCTAGTCTTTCTTTTGTAGTTTTCATTGGTTTCTCCTATCTGTATGAATGATAATTTCATACACAGAAACCAATCGCTTTATAAGGACAAAACGACACAAATCAGCGATTGGCTGTGTATGTGCGGTTCTGGATGATCGTCAATTTGCATCGTTTGTCTCCTTTCTTTGTTCTAAAACAGCAGAAAATCCTGCCATAAAATGGCAGGACTAAAAAACTTATGATCTGTTTTCGTTCAAGCTTTAACTCCATAGGGCGATGTAATGATCTTAGTCTTGACCTTCGCGACCAGGACTGTTGACCAACGAGTAGTGTCTCCACTGCTTTGCGGTAGTCATCCGTATCCCTATGGTAGCCTCACCTACCGTTTTCGCCTTTCAGTATAAACCTTTAACTAATAAAAGTCAACGATTTATCTCATTTTCTTAGATCACAATCAATTCTTTTGGAGCAAGGGTTAATAACTCACAACCGGTATCTGTAATCAGGATGTCGTCTTCAATACGAACCCCGTATTTACCTTCAATATAAATACCCGGTTCATCAGTCAAGACCATACCAGTTTTGATAACTTCTTTTGAAGTTTGACTGAAGTAAGGTTCTTCGTGGATATCAAGCCCGATACCATGTCCAATACCGTGTGTAAAGTATTGTCCATAACCTGCTTCCACAATAATATCACGAGGGATTTTATCAAAGTCACGGCAACCTAAGCCATCCTTAGCTTGGTCAATCAGAGCTTGGTTGGCTTTTAGAACTGTATTGTAAATCTCTGCCTGCTCGTCGCTGACATGACCGAGGTAGATAGTTCTTGTCATGTCACTCACATAATGCTCGTAAAGGCACCCAAAGTCCATAGTGATAGCTTCGCCTAGTTCTACTGGCTTGTGCATTGGGTGAGCATGGGGGTTAGAAGAGTTGATGCCACTCGCTAAGATTGTGTCAAAAGACAAACCTGCCGCTCCTAATTCACGCATACGGAAATCAAGGAAGTTGGCAATTTCAATCTCAGTCTTCCCTGGCTTGATAAATTCAAGTGCATCGTGGAAAGCTTGGTCTGATATTGAACAAGCCTTACGAATAGTCGCAATCTCTGTCTCGTCCTTTATCATACGAAGCGCTTCAACAAACTGAGTTTGTGGAACTAGTTCCAAACCTTCAAAAGCGGCTTGCATGCGGTGGTAATAAGAAACCGAGATTTCGTCTTCAAACCCGATACGAGAAAGACCCATGTCTTTCGCAATTTTTGCGATAGTAGCCAACTCGTCACGCTCTGCAAAAATCTCAAAACCAGTAACTTCTTGCTTAGCAGCGATGATATAGCGGGCATCCGTCACCAAAATTTGACGGCCACGACTGATAAAGACCGTACCATTTGAACCCCAAAAACCTGTCAAATAGTAGACATTTTTAAGGTTGTTGATAATGATTCCATCTAATTCTTTTTCTTCCATTTTATCTAAAAATGCTTGCACACGTTTATTCATGATGTAACTTTCCTTTCAAATACTGTCCTGTATAGCTAGCTTCATTAGTAGCTACTTCTTCTGGTGTTCCTGTTGCGATAATGGTTCCGCCACCAACACCACCTTCTGGTCCTAAGTCGATAATATGGTCTGCTGTTTTGATAACATCCAGATTGTGCTCGATAACAAGGACTGTATTGCCATCGTCGACAAAGCGAGCCAAAACCTTGAGCAAGCGAGCGATATCCTCGGTATGAAGACCTGTCGTCGGCTCATCCAGAATGTAGAAAGATTTTCCTGTCGATCGTTTGTGGAGTTCACTAGCCAGCTTCATACGCTGAGCTTCTCCCCCAGAAAGGGTGGTAGCAGGTTGCCCCAATGTCACATAACCAAGTCCCACATCCTTGATAGTCTGAAGTTTACGTTGAATCTTGGGAATATGTTGGAAGAATTCCACCGCATCGTTGACAGTCATATCTAAAACTTGCGAGATATTTTTTTCTTTATAATGAACTTCTAGGGTCTCACTGTTATAACGGGTTCCGTGGCAGACTTCACAAGCAACATAAACATCTGGCAAGAAGTGCATCTCAATCTTGATAATCCCGTCACCTGAGCAGGCTTCACAGCGACCACCCTTAACGTTGAAACTGAAACGACCCTTCTTGTAGCCTCGAATCTTGGCTTCATTTGTCTGAGCAAAAAGGTCTCGGATGTCATCGAAAACACCTGTATAAGTAGCGGGATTAGACCTCGGTGTTCGTCCTATTGGACTTTGGTCAATATCTATCAGACGGTCGATATGCTCGATTCCTGTAATAGTCTTAAACTTCCCAGGTTTGTCTGAATTGCGATTTAGTTTTTGAGCAATAGCTTTTTTGAGGATGCTATTGATTAGGGTCGATTTCCCTGAACCCGACACCCCTGTCACCGCAATGAATTTTCCGAGAGGGAAGCGAGCAGTGATATTTTGTAGGTTGTTTTCACGCGCTCCCGTCACTTCGATAAAACGACCATTACCGACACGACGCTCTTCTGGCACTGGAATGGCACGTTTGCCTGACAAGTACTGACCTGTGATAGACTTGCTGTTGCGAGCCACTTGCTTGGGCGTTCCTGCTGCTACAATCTCTCCACCAAAGACCCCTGCACCAGGACCGACGTCGATCAGATAATCAGCCTCTCGCATGGTATCTTCATCGTGTTCTACCACGATGAGAGTATTGCCCAAATCACGCATCTTTTTCAGACTGGCAATCAGGCGGTCATTGTCCCTCTGGTGAAGACCGATGGACGGCTCATCTAGGATATAAAGGACGCCAGATAGGTTAGAACCAATCTGGGTTGCCAAACGAATACGCTGGCTCTCCCCACCTGAAAGAGTTCCTGCTGAACGAGACAGGGTCAGATAGTTAAGACCCACGTTATTAAGGAAGGTCAAACGGTCCTTGATTTCCTTGAGAATGGGACGAGCAATAATCGCTTCATTTTCAGACAAGGTCAGCTGGCTCACCAAGTCCAAGTGGTCTGCGATAGACAGATCTGAAATTTCTCCGATATGTGGCCCTTGCTCGCCACCCACACGGACAGACAAGGCCTGATCATTGAGACGATAACCGTGACAGGTTCCGCAAGTCAGCTCATTCATGTAGAGGCGCATCTGGGTGCGGGTGTAGTCGCTATTGGTTTCATGATAGCGACGCTTGATATTATTGACAACTCCTTCAAAAGGGATGTCGATGTCGCGAACTCCGCCGAATTCATTCTCATAGTGGAAATGGAATTCCTTACCATCTGAACCATAGAAAATGAGATTCTTATCCTCCTCTGACAAGGCCTCAAAAGGAGTATCCATGTCCACTCCGAAGGCTGTCATGGCTTGTTCTAGCATATTTGGATAATAGTTAGAAGAGATAGGGTTCCAAGGTGCCAATGCTCCCTCACCAAGGGTCTTACTAGCATCTGGCACTACTAGATCCGTATCAACCTCTAGCTTGATCCCCAACCCATCACACTCACTACAAGAACCAAACGGAGCATTGAAGGAAAAAAGACGAGGTTCTAGTTCCGGAACTGTAAAGCCGCAAACTGGACAAGCATAGTGTTCTGAAAAGAGCATCTCTGAATCATCCATAGTATCGATGACCACATAACCTTCTGCGATACGAAGGGCTGCTTCAATCGAATCAAAGAGACGACTACGAATACCCTCCTTGATGACAATACGGTCAACCACGACATCGATATCATGTTGCTTACTCTTAGACAGCTCAGGCACTTCGGTCACATCATAGACTTCCCCATCGACACGGACACGAACATAACCATCCTTTTGAATCTTTTCAATCAGCGTCTTATGCTGACCCTTTTTCTTACGAATAACAGGAGCCAAAATCTGCAGACGCTGACGCTCTGGCAATTCCAAAACCTTGTCTACAATCTGTTCGACAGACGAAGCCTTGATAGCCCCATGTCCGTTGATACAGTAGGGTGTTCCTACACGAGCATAGAGGAGACGGAGATAGTCGTTGATTTCCGTCGTTGTCCCAACCGTCGAACGAGGATTTTTACTGGTCGTCTTCTGGTCAATGGAAATGGCAGGGCTGAGACCATCGATAGAATCCACATCTGGTTTTTCCATATTCCCTAAGAACTGACGAGCGTAGGCTGATAGACTCTCTACATAGCGGCGTTGCCCTTCTGCATAAAGAGTATCAAAGGCAAGACTGGATTTGCCCGAACCCGACAGCCCCGTCACCACAACTAGCTTGTCTCGTGGAATTTCCACGTCAATATTTTTTAAATTATGGGCGCGTGCCCCATGGATGACAATCTTATCTTGCATGTTACTTCTTTCTAGTCCATTGTTGCTTTCCATTATACCAAAAAAAGTGAAATTCTATTACCAAAAAAGCTGATTTTGTAGTACAATTAAAAACTTATTTTTTTATGTTCCCTTAGGGTTCCCTAAGCCTTATATCACGCGCTTTTTAATAAAAATTACTAACATTACTATTTACTACTTGCTCCCCCAAAGTACGCAAACAGGGGAGCAAAAAAGCCCCACAAAAGGGCTAGGTTTTGATGAGTTCAGCAGGCAAGAAACTAGCACGGTCAAACGTGCTTTTTTTGTTGCTGGTTGCTGATAGGTATATTATACCATGAAGCGCGTGCTTTATAAGATTATGACCTCACAAAAGCCCCCAGATTCGTTTCTAAGGGCTTGTAGTTTATCCGTGGTGTTTTTAGTTGTCCATTACGAAACAAAGCAAAATAGGGGCTAATATGAAGCCTCAGCCTACATTTGCCTACTTATACGCTTCTAGCTCTCCGTTCTGGTGGAATATGTTCATAATTGTTCATTCCCAGAGAGCATTTTTTAGTTTTTCTCCGACTGGCGAGATGTGTAAGAACTTGTTAGTACCTGACAACATTTTATGAGCTGTTCAACAACTGGCGATATGTGTCCATAAATGTCCATGTTCTCTCGCTTAAATCTCAACATTTTTTCAACAAAACACCACCACGATAGCTTTTAGCAAAGTCTAGCAGTATCTCAGCTTTGAGACGTTCATACTCAGCCCTATCAATGTCTAGTGTCTCGTATATCTGCCATAACTTCAACCTCTCCCCAGTTCGTCTTGTAAAGAGATTGGCGAATATCTCACGTCGTACATCGTCCAGATTGTCCCTGAAGGCTTCAATCACGCGCAGTAGCTCCAGCGCTTTAGCTTCAAATGCTCCATCTTGACCGCCTAGACTCAATTTAACCAATGAGTGATAGCTTTTTAGAAATCTTTATACCTGTTTAACTGTCTATTTTTTATCAATCTGCATTTACAATACTTGCCAAATGTTCTATAGCTTCCTGCCTTACTCGATATACTGAGGTGGTAGATTTTCCTATTTCTTCAGCGACTTCCAAAGCAACAAGATCATTCAAGTAAAAAAGTCTTAGAACGGAACGCTCAAGTGGATTGTCCAGCTTATCGATTAGCCCCGATATGGCCATTCTCTCCTCAGTAAGTCGCTCAATCCTCCGGAGCGTATCCTCTTTTAGCTTCAGAACACTTATAAGATTGTTCTCTGTCTTGTTCTCTCTGCTTGTCTGCACCCTGCTATGGCTTAGTGTTGGCTTTTCGATAATACCACCTTCCAGGGCTTCCAATTCCAAATATAAGCCTTTGATCTCCTTGCTTATCCACTTAACGCCCTCTAGTTTTTCTTTTACCTGCTCTGGTGTCATGCCTTGGCCTCCTCCATGATATAATAATTGTGTTGAAATTATTGCCGAGGTGGAGAGCCTTGGCTTTTTGCGTTTTCTCTAGCTTCGCTCGAGGTTCATTTATTCCCTGGGAAGTATTTCCCGTGAGAAAAAATGTACAATGACGGGTGAAGCTCGTAGAAGCGCGTGGGGAGGGAGATAGCCCCCGTATCTCCTTATGGTTTGATAAGCAATTAAGGGATGTTTTTATCTCTCTTATTTCCTTATCATTCTGCAAGCAATTAAGGCAAGTTATTTCTTTGCTTATCTGCCTATCATTCTGCAAGGAGTAAATCAGAAATAAGAGGGCTAAAAACTCCGCTTATCTGCTTGATAAATGATAGGGGATATAGCCACTTTCTCGGCGTTCGCTCGGAGTTCAACACACATAACCCTGCCATTTGTCAGGCATATTTACTGCCACTACCTAAGCAAAATCTCACCTTTTCTAACCCTCGGTAAACCTCTCTACCTTTGTAAAACCTTAGTATTTTTAAGTATGTAACCTTGTACTAACCTTGTACTTTTTATATATGCTACCTTTACATTGAAAAACTTCGATACCTTACCAAAACCTTACCATTCCTCTGGTTCGCTAAACATACTTTCAGGAAAGCCACAAACTGAAATTAAATACTGACAAGCGTTATAATCTACCCAAAGCGCTCCATCTTCTGAGTGGTGGAAATACTTATCTGGTAGCGTTCCAAGGTAGGCACCCATTTTATAAATAGATACCCCACCTTTTTGGCTTGGTAACAGTCCAGTATATCCTCTGCGTAGTCCATGATTCAAAGCGTTGCTATTGCCATATTTTGGTTTTCTGTTGCCCCTGTTGCCTTTTGCTACTTGGTTGCCCGGCAAAAATCTCCCTCGGCTATCACGTTCCATATTGCACCTTTCTACGGTGTTCGTTTGGTAGAATTGTTCCATTACTACAAATTATCTAAGGCCTCCTAAACTACTTAGTTAATGGGTAGCTTTAGAGGTGAAAAAATCAAGCTAACTTCCTGATAGCACTACATTCCCTAATACCTTCCAACATTTCAAAAAGGGAATTTTTCGTACAGAAGAGGGCGGCGTTCTTATATCCGAACGATACATACCCCCGTCTAAAAATAAAGGGGGTATCTCTGCCTCCTGTCTCGTATTCATACCTGTTTAGTATCTTATAATTGACTGTTGTAACTATAACGCTAAACAATATTCATAGCATTTTTTTCTAACCATGATCTTTATTTAGATTTGTTTGGAAATGTTCCAAAACACTACTTCAGATTGCTCAATCCATTCAGCCAAAAACTATCTCCCTTTCTGGTATAGTAAACAAACTTTTGATAATGCTTATAATACTTGTCACGTTTCATATACTTTGGTCTTTCAGGAAAACCATCGAACATATATCCGCCACGTTTGGGACTCCAACCTGGTTCCACCTTTCTAGCTTCCCTCAGTGCTCTCTCCCAATAGTATTGGCAATCTGTCTTACTTCGGTTCAGTGTTGATTTGTGTATTTTCTGGCATGATCCACAACCATATAGCAAAAGTCTCTTATAGAGTTTTCTGCATCGATTACCACAAATAGGACAAAGAAAGAAGTAGCGATTACCTCCCTTGGTTCCTGGTATACTTGCTAAATCAAAATGATTGTTTCCAAAGGTGATATACAGATTATCTAGGTCTATCTCTAGTTTTCTACCGTCCGACTCAGCTATACCATAACTTATATTCTTGTTTTTCATCGGCTTTATAAATGTCTCTATGGTTATTGATTTTATAACTTCCATTCGTTCAAAAATCCCTATATAGAAAAACCCAAATTGATTGGGTTTAGTAGCAGTGAAACCACAAAAAGAGGCTAGTGCCTCTCTTGATAGTTCTAGCTTTCCACCTCGGCCACATAATCAGCCAGGCCTTTATATTCGCCTTCTACGTCCAACTTTTGGAGTAGGCTAATACTTTCATCGCCCAGCATTTCCAACGTACCAAAAGCGGTCATAGAGTCCATAGGGATAGGCTTATCAGAAAGCAAGCGATCAGCATAGTCTAATAGTTCTAGCCCGTAGTCTGTAACCTTATTGAGCAAACTCTCAAAATCCTCTGACTCTTTGAGTTGAAGCACGCGCTCCCGTTTGTAACATTCTTCAAACGCTGCAGCCTCTTCTGGTTGTTTGTGGTAGTCTTTAAAGCTGTCACAAATACGCTTGAAAGTCTTGTTTAGCTTGTGATCTTCTACATACTCAGCGACAAGCGTGCCTTTATCCTTGTAGGTCAATGAGATTACAGGCTGGCAATATGTCCCAGTCATGTATCCCAGTAGCGCGTGACCTGCTACTTGAGCGGTCGCCTGATCACAAAAATAGTAAGTGAAAGTGAATGTTTTTGCTTTGTCTGAAAATGTTTTTAATGTCATGTTGTTTTTCCTCTTTCTGTTTTAAGGGTGTCACTAGTAGTTACACCATTGCAAGGGGGTCGGTACTATCTACCCCATTTTGTTTAAAGATTTTAGTGTTTGTCAGGTACTGCTTTTAGTTCGTTAAGCTCCTTTCTAAAACGGCAACGGATCATCATATTCTTGGAATACAACTCTGTCGTTTCCTGTGTTTGTTCTTCCTGTGGGCTTCTGTCGTTTTTTCTCATGCTCTTCTACTTGTTCAAGTGAAGTGAATCTCTCTTTTTTCCAATTCTCCAAAATCGCTTTTAAGTATTTAAAACTTGGTTGATGAATTTCTGAGGTAATTTCAATAGCACGATTCAGCATTTCAAAGTTCATACCGTCAAGACCTACATAATCGAGTAACTGTTGATGTTGTTTGTCAGTTATACGGATACCGCTATTTTTTAGATTTTCAGATAAACTTGGACTGATAGATGTATTATTATTATCTATCTCTATATCTTTATCTATATCTATCTCTTTATCTATCTCTATCTCTGTCTTACACGTAGTTAACAATGTAATGTCATTGGATAACGTTGTAAGATTTCTTTCATTTTCTTGCTTTTCTTTACGGTATTTTCTCATATATGCCGCTTGATTTGTTTCTTGTTGTACCAAAGCTTTTGCTTGTGTTAACTCTGCGTTGTTCTCTTCATCAATTTGAATGAGACCGCACTTGGTAAAATAAGCCATAGTCATAGAAATATCGTCTTCAGAAACGTCTAATTTCAAAGCCAACTCTGCTTTTAGATTTTCTAAATATCCCTCATAGTATAAAATACAGTCACTTTCTAAACTTTCTAACATCAATCGGATATAAATCACGGTCATAGTATAACCGCCCGGAATATTTTTTAACCTCTTAATAAAAAGATTATCAAAAAATTTCTTATCAATTTTCAGCCAAAAGTAGATTTTAGTTTTTGCCATTTTCCACCCCCAAAAACTTCAGCAAGTCAGAAATTCTATAATAGATTTTCCTAGTGTCTTCTAGTGGGGGCTGGTATCGTCTTAACCCAGCATCTTCCCACTTTTGGAGTGTCTTATATTTTACGTCTAACTCGTCCATGACTTCCTGGGCTGAGATTAACCCTGTCAGTCGCGGTTTGATTCTATCACGAACTTCAAGGTATTTTTCCACTACTTCCAGAATGCCATGAGTCAGGTCATGCTCACTTTCCTTGCTTAAACTAAACATATTCTTCCGCCCCCTTCAGTAGTTGCTTGTAGCTCTAAATCGGCATTCAAAAGGACAGTTAGGCGCTTCTGCTCCTCTTGCACTTGGTTATAGAATGCCTTTGCTCCATCCAGTAGCTCCTCTTTGTTAGCTGGGATAAAGTAGCCTCTGAAAGCTCCGTGACGTACCCCGATGATAGGAACACCGTAGCGCGTGATCAGACGGCTGATAATGTCCTGTACGGTTCTTTCTGCTAGCTTAGTGAGTAAGCTGATTTCTGCCCCTGTTATGGAGTTCTCAGCCCCCACTTTGATTAGTCTTAATACTCGTTTGTCATTCTCTGTCAGGCTCATTCAATTCCTCCCCATACGTCTACCCCTGCAAGCTGGATATATCGCCCATAATCAGGGTTTAAATCCTCGCTAGGTGTTTCTATCGTCTGTTTGCTTTCTCGCTCCATTTGGGCGCTTTTTTTGCGGTCTCGGTGGTTTAAATAAAGCAGCAAGCCAATCAATACCACGGAAAAGATAACCGCCTGTGTATTGGTTAAATCTAGTTCATTCATGTTACCCCTCCTCATGAATCATCATGCCACGGGTGTACGCAATCGAACTTGTCCATAAGTCCAAGAGATTCTTTTTACCTCGTTTTTTCTTGGCAATATCAACTGCCAAAAGTTCCCATACATAATTTAATAATTGACTTTGATCCATAGGATAGTCATTCTCTTTAGTTATTTCCGCTAGATAAGTGTTTAAGAAAAGAAATCCATCAAATCTAGAAACTTGCTTTATAAAATCAGTGTTACCCCAATAATTTCCATAAAATGACCGTTCTTTCCACTCCAATTCTCCTATTACTTCAGCAATTACCCTCTGTTTCATCCTTTCCGTCTGTTCCTTTAGCGTTTGCTGTTGTTCATGGTATTCTGTGCTAGTTAGTTCATTATAAACATCATCCAAGTCATTCAACACCCTACTGATTGCTCTTTTAGCTATGATATTTCTAACCCCTGTAAGACTTCCTTGTATTTCTTCTAAATCTGTTGAAATAGCTTCTAATTTATCTGCTAACATGTTTTTTACCTCTGTTTCTATGTTTGTGTAATTGCCCTGATGGGCTTGTTCCTGTTTCGACAGCTTTTTAATGTCTTTCTTGCCTCTTACTACCTTACTACACCGACCGCCTCACGCTCAGACTCGCCAAAGTTTGAGAGCGTGGGGCTTTTTTGAGTTGTTTCTTATACATTGTTTCTTGTAATTGCTAGCCTCACGCTCAGAGTCGCCAAATTGAAAGCGTGAGAAAGTACCAGTTTAAAGAGTTGGCGCTCTCCGTATGGTCAAATTGCCCTAAATATGCTATAATCTAGGTATAAATCTTTACTAAAACCTCTTTAATAATAGCTTGCCTGCTTTTTGTTAAATTCGTTTTAGTGTTAGTGTGAAAGGCTTTGCGGTGTGGTTATTGCTAAGCCTTTTTTGTTGCTCTCACGCGCTTCTTTGGCGTGTTTTTTTATTTCTGAATGCCATGGCTTTGATTTCCTGATAACTCATATTCAAGCCAATCATAGCTATTACCATATCCTCAAATGCCTGATATTGCTCCAGCTCGTCACTGGTCAAGCTATCAATACCATTGTAGCCCCCACGTTCTTCCCTTAACTGCTTAGCGTTCCTGTCGGTTACTGCTTTCAGTAGCAAGTTGTTCATGGTGCTGTGTGCATGTTTGGGTGCATTCCTCCAAGTCTCTATACTGTCATGCAAGGTTTTTCTTTTTGGCTTTTCTAGCGCCCTCTGCATACGAAACTTAGAAAGTTCCTCACGCATCTCAAAGAATGCTCTTACTAGGTTTTTCTTAAACTCCTTTACGGGTTCTGTATTTCGTAAGTAAGTGATCAGCAATGTTGCTTGTTGCTCATTCAAAATATAATCCCTTACATTTTGCCCACTCTCTGAAGGTGAAATTTTAAATTGCACCTTTCCAAAGCTTTCAAAGTCCTCTCGGTGCTTATTCAGCAAAATCTTCAAATGTCTGTGCTTGATTTCTGCACATTCTGCCACAATACTGCTCAGTGTATACGGCTCTTTCTTGCCGTCCATGTAAACTAGTTCCATTAGTTTGCTCCTTTCTAGCTATAAAATAGTTCATCTATGGTTATATCTGATTTGATTTCTGCAACCATTGACTTAATTGCTAGGCGTTCTTTGTCATTGAATGGCGTTTTACCTAATTCTTTGTTGTTGTATGACTGCAAAGAAATTTTTAGCTTGTCCGCCATCTGTTGTTGAGTTAGCCCTAACATAACTCGATAGCCTCGTAGTTTACTCATAGCTTTCCCCCTTTCTAAAAAATCCCCCTCCATGAATAGATTGAAAGTGTGAAAGGTTGGAGGGGTCGTTAGGCGTCGTTTTATGACGTCCCCTAAGCTTGAATTTTATTATAACGTCAGTTTTAGACGTTGCCAATAGTTTTTTTGATTTTTTTACGTCATTTTTTGACTTTTTTTAAACATAGGGTTATAATCATCTGTGAAAGGTGTGATAAAGCATGAATAGATTGAAAGAATTAAGACAAAAAAACGAGCTATCTCAAAAAGAAATAGCTGAAATTTTAGGATTTTCTTTAAGGTCATTCCAACGAATGGAAAACGGAGAAAGCCAAATCAAACCAGAAAAAGCCCAGCAACTAGCTGACTTCTTCGGGGTAAGCGTTGGATATCTGTTAGGGTATGAAGTTATAGACCTCATGGGCGCAACAGATCTTGAAGAATATATATTTTTTAACGGAGATTATAGCAATCCAGATAAAACCAGAAAGGAATATTTTGAAAAAATTTCTGAAAAAATCAAAACTTATAAAAAAGTTGCTGATTCTCTTAATGGACGATACAATAAAAATAAAGCTATTGAAGCAATCGAATTACTTGAAAATAATGGCGAAAATGATTTAGATGATATTTTTGAAATACTAAGAGACAAGATAGAACTAGCTCTTTTTAGAAATATGGTCCAATATCAATTGTTATCAACTAGATTTCATCACCCAGACTCAAAAGATAAGATTTTAGATAGTTTCAAAGGATTTGAATAAACAAAAAAATCCCCACGCTCTCAAAGTTTGGCCAGTCTGAGCGTGTATAGAGGGAAATAAAAAAGCATCGTTAATGTGACAATGGTTAACGAAGATTTTTATAAATTAACTGGTAGTTAATGAGGAAGGAAAAACTATGGGAAGTAATAGAACAAACGAAGAAATAGCTGTTTACACTGCCACGATAATACAAGAACTAGAGGATTATCTTCATCTCCTCCAGAGAATGGACGATGAAGGGAATAAACGATCTGATAAAATAGCGCAGTGGATAGAAAATTGGGTAAAATACTTAAAGATAGAACAAGTTTTTAATCCGCGAAGTATTCAGGCTTTAAAAAGAGGAAGTATCGTTTATGCTGATTTTGGTTTCAATGTTGGTAGAGAATATGGAGGTCTTCATTATGCAATAGTTCTGAATAAAATAGATGCACGTTCAAACCATCTTCTTCATGTATTGCCTTTGACCTCTGTAAAAGAAACAACTGATATATCTAATTTGAAATATTTTCAACTTCCAATTGGCAACGAAGTGTTTCAATTACTATCAAATAAAGCTTTGAAAAAAGTTAGAGAGTTATCTGAATTGTATGATCGTTTTTCAAAAAAAGATGGTGAATTGCGCGAAAAAGTTGTAATGGTTGAATCGTTAATCGAAGATAATAAAAAAACTTTGGAAATACTTAAAAACTTATCGAGTTCTGATATAGACGATTCTTCTATTAAGCAAATACTAACCATCAATAAAAATATAGACTTCGCAAGTGATCAGGCGGAGAAAATACGACAGGAGGCAAAAGAAAATGCAATTTTACTTGCAGAACTTAATGAGAAACTGGAGTATGCTAATAAATTTATCCTAAAAACACAAAATATGAACAAAGATAGTATTGTTCTATTGAATCAGGTTACAACAATTAGTAAAATGAGACTCCGTGATCCAAAAAATAATAATTCAATTTTGAATGGTATTGTACTTTCCGATGATACTATGGACAAAATAGATGAGGCACTGAAAAATATTTTTTAAAATCCGAGTATTTTTATTGACTTTTCTTAAAATTAGGGTTAGAATAGAATCATAAGGTCGCTTGACGACAAAATATATGATACTGTCCCAGGAGGACAATTCTAGCCCTGCTCTTATGAGTAGGGCTTTTAGTTTATTAAAAATCCCTGGAACCTCATCCCTAATATTTTTTTTAGGGTGGCCGAAAAAGCTGATTATGCGACCTATAGCATACCACGCGCCACAATGTTCGACAATCCTGAAGCGCGTGTTTTCTCGTGGTTCGCTCAAGCTTCAACCCAGTATAAGCTCCATATCTACTAATTTTGTTGATGTCAACAAATGTCAACCACTTACAATATTTTAGAAAGGATCTCATGAACGAATTACAATTCTTAATCTATACTGCTGACAACGATAGCGAGACAGCTAGTGTCATCATCAAAGGCGAAACGATTTGGACTAGTCAGAAAGAAATGGCTAGACTTTTTGACGTCGGTGTTCCTGCAATTAGTAAACACCTAAAAAATATCTTTGAAGAGGGCGAATTAGAAGAAGATTCAGTTATTTCCAAAATGGAAACAACTGCTACCGATGGGAAGAATTACTTAATTACTTACTACAATCTTGACGCCATCATTTCAGTTGGTTATCGTGTCAATTCCCAAAAAGCTACGAGATTTAGACAGTGGGCTACTTCGGTACTTCGTGAGTACATGATAAAAGGGTTCGCCATGGATGACAACCGTCTGAAACAAGGCGAAAACTTGCTGGAAAAAGACTATTTCCGTGAGCTCTTGGAGCGCGTGCGTTCTATCCGAGCTAGTGAACGTCGTATATGGTTACAGATTACAGATATTTTTGCTGAAATCTCTATCGACTATGACCCACAAAGTACGTTAACTAAGCAATTCTATGCTGATGTACAGAATAAGTTTCATTATGCAATTACTGGCCAAACTGCTGCAGAAATTATCTACACGAAAGCAGACCACACAAAAGACAACATGGGACTTACAACATGGAAAAACTCCCCTAACGGTCGCATACTGCAAGCAGATACCCAAATAGCAAAGAATTACCTTTCAGAAACAGAAATCCGTTCCCTTGAAAGAGGAATATCTAGCTATTTTGATTACCTGGAAAGACAGATAGAACAGCGAAAAGCTCAGACAATGCAACAACTAGCCCAAAGTATTGACCGCTTTTTGACTTTCCAAGAATACGATATTTTAGAAGGTCATGGGAAAATCACTTCCAAGGTTGCGAAAGATAAAGCAAAAGCAGAATACCAACTATTCAACAAAACTCAAAAGATAAACTCAGACTTTGAAAAAACTTTAAAACAGCTAACTGACGATAAAAAACTTTAAATACAGGTCTGTTTACTATAAACAAGCCCATATTAGCCCGATATCCACCTTATTTCCTACTTTGGTATTATTTTACCGTCTGACTAATTAAAATCGAATGTGGGGCAATCTGTGAAGCCCTAGCATGATATAAACCACAATCTAAAACCTTTTTAATAATAGCTTGCCTGCTGATGTATTTTAGAAAGGTTTGTCATCATGAAGATAACTGAAGTTATAAAAAAAGACGGTAGTAAAGTCTATCGTGCTAATGTATATCTAGGAATTGATCAGGTAACAGGAAAGAAAGTTAAAACTAAGGTAACAGGGCGGACACAAAAGGAAGTTAAGCAGAAAGCTACTCAAGAAAAAATTGCTTTTCAGAAAGACGGTTGTACTAGACAAAAAGCTAGTACCATAAAAAACTATCAAGAACTAGCAACTCTCTGGTGGGAAAGTTATAAAAATACTGTTAAGCCAAACACTCAAGGCAATGTTAGAAAGCTACTTGATAATCATATATTGCCGATTTTCGGGGCTTACAAGCTCGACAAGCTCACCGCTCCACTTATCCAGTCAATTATCAACAAACTTGCTGACAAGGCTAATAGAGGGGAAAAAGGGGCTTTTCTACACTATGACATGATACACGCTTTGAACAAACGTATCTTACAGTATGGTGTAACTATGCAGGCGATACCGTCCAATCCTGCCCGTGATGTTGTTTTACCTCGTAACACTCAGAAAGCAAAGCGCCAAAAGGTAAAGCACTTTGACAATCAAGAATTAAAAAAGTTTCTTGTTTATCTCGATAATTTAGATAGTCATAGATATCGTTATTACTATGAGGCAACGCTCTATAAGTTCCTGCTGGCTACTGGTTGTCGCATCAATGAAGCTTTAGCACTTAGCTGGTCTGATATTGATTTAGACGATGCCATTGTACACATCACCAAAACACTAAATCGGGATTTAGAAATCAACAGCCCAAAATCTAAAGCTAGTTATCGGGATATAGATATAGATCAAGCGACTATTAGCATGCTAAGACAGTATAAACTACGCCAAACTAAAGAGGCCTGGAAGATAGGACAACGTGAAAGCGTGGTATTCTCTGATTTCATTCATGAATATCCTTGCAGTTCAAAACTTAAAAGAAGATTGCAAACACATTTTAAGCGTGCTGATGTTCCTAACATTGGCTTTCACGGATTCCGTCACACTCACGCTAGTTTATTGCTTAACTCTGGTATTCCTTACAAAGAACTTCAGCACCGTTTAGGTCATTCTACTTTATCCATGACCATGGACATCTATAGCCACCTCTCAAAAGAGAACGCAAAAAAAGCAGTCTCATTCTACGAAACTGCACTAAAAGCACTATAAGGGGAGCAAAAAGGGGAGCAAATTCAAAAACCAACGGTTCAAGACAAAGCAAGAAGCCAATAACAACGGTGTTTTTGTAAGATTTTGTTTGAAAAAAGCCGAATTTATAGTATAATAGTACGGTGTCAAAAATCACTTAAACACAGAATAGATTAGGAAAGGATCGGAGATATGAAACAAATCTTTCTCTCAACGACAACTGAATTTAAAGAGATCGATACGCTCCAGCCGGGCACTTGGATCAATCTCGTCAATCCTACCCAAAGCGAATCGATGGAAATTGCTTCTGCATTTGATATTGATATCGCGGACCTCCGTGCACCACTCGATGCGGAAGAAATGTCTCGTATCACGATCGAAGATGAATACACTCTGATCATCGTGGATGTCCCAATCACAGAGGAAAGAAATAACCGTACCTACTATGTGACTATTCCCTTGGGGATTATCATCACAGAAGAGGCTATCATTACCACTTGCTTGGAGCCTCTACCACTTCTTGATGTCTTTATCAATCGTAGGCTTCGAAATTTCTATACCTTCATGCGTTCGCGCTTCATCTTCCAAATCCTCTATCGCAATGCGGAGATTTACCTAACCGCCCTCCGTTCAATCGAACGTAAAAGTGAGCAGATTGAGAGTCAACTTCACAAATCTACTCGAAACGAAGAATTGATCGAACTCATGGAGTTGGAAAAGACCATCGTCTACTTCAAAGCTTCTCTGAAGACAAATGAGCGCGTGATTAAAAAATTGACCAGTGCGACTAGCAATATCAAGAAATACCTCGAAGATGAAGACTTACTGGAAGATACCTTGATTGAAACGCAACAGGCCATCGAGATGGCGGATATCTATGGAAACGTCCTTCACTCTATGACAGAGACCTTTGCCTCTATCATTTCAAACAACCAGAACAATATCATGAAAACCTTGGCCCTCGTGACCATCGTTATGTCTGTGCCGACCATGATTTTCTCAGCCTACGGAATGAACTTTAAGGATAATGAAATTCCTTTAAACGGAGAACCGCACGCTTTCTGGCTCATCGTCTTTATCGCCTTTGCTATGAGTGTTTCCCTCACTCTTTACCTCATCCATAAAAAATGGTTCTAAACAGGAGTTATTATGTCACAGATTGATTTACAAGAATTAACAAAGAAAAACCAGGAATTTATCCATATTGCAACCCAGCAATTTCTCAAGGACGGCAAAACAGATGCTGAAATCAAGGCTATCCTTGAAGAAGTCATTCCTCATATCCTTGAGGAGCAACCAAAAGGAGTGACAGCTCGTTCTATCTACGGAGCACCAACTCACTGGGCTCATAGTTTCAGCGAAAAAGAGCAATACGAAAAAGAACATCCAAAAGAAAACGACGATCCAAAATTGATGATGTTGGATTCAGCCCTTTTCATCACAGGTCTATTTGCAGTAGTTAGCGCCTTGATGAGCTTCTTCTCAAACCAACCTGTGGCCTACGGATTGGTAACACTTATCAGTGTAGGGGCCTTTGGTGGAGTTGCCTTTTACCTGCTCTACCACTTCATCTACCGCTACTACGGACCAGATACTGACCGTAGCCAACGCCCTCCATTCTGGAAATCACTTTTGGTCATGCTAGCAACCATGTTTGCCTGGGTCTTCATCCTCTTCTTGAGTAACTTCCTTCCACAAGCCATCAACATCAGCCTCCCACCACTTGTTTTATTGGTGATTGGAGGAGCTCTCCTTGCCCTACGTTTCTACCTCAAAAAACGTTTCAACATTAAGAGCGCAAGTGCAGGACCAGCTAGATATTAAGATAAACAAAAAAAGTAGTGTGTTTTGTAGACAGACTACTTTTATTATGGTTCCAAAGTATTTTTTGATTCTCCAAAGAAAAGTAGCTACATTTTCTAAAAACGTTCTAATGTAAAGGCTTCCCTTAGAATCCCAAGGTTTTACCCTTGAATCCAAGCTGTTTTTCTGTTATACTAATAAAGCAATAAGGAGAAATATATATGACTAAACAGAGAATTAATCAAATTGTCGGTTCAATTGGTGCCTTTATCGGGATTATTGTATTTATAGCCTACATCCCCCAAATTTTTGCCAATTTACAAGGGAACAAAGCTCAACCATTCCAACCTTTATCAGCAGCTGTTTCTTGCTTAATCTGGGTCATTTATGGATGGACAAAAGAGCCTAAGAAAGACTGGATTCTAATCATTCCAAACTCGGCCGGGGTTGTCCTTGGAGGACTAACCTTCCTTACTGCTCTATAAGAATGCAACTACTATAAAAAGCAACCACATCGAGCGGTTGCTTTTTTGTTTATTTTCTTGATCTAAAAGCCTTCTTCTGGCTCTAATTCTTGTTGTTTCCCCTCATCTTTTGTGATAAAATAGGCTCAATCTATTTCTAGGAGGATGAGATATGGTTTCTACTATTGGTATTGTTAGTTTATCTAGTGGCATTATCGGAGAAGATTTTGTCAAACACGAAGTGGACTTGGGTGTCCAACGTCTCAAGGATCTGGGACTCAATCCTATCTTTTTACCCCATTCGTTAAAAGGCTTAGACTTTATCAAAGACCACCCTGAAGCTCGTGCAGAGGATTTGATTCATGCATTTTCTGATGATAGCATCAACATGATCCTATGCGCCATCGGTGGAGACGATACCTATCGCTTACTACCTTATCTTTTTGAAAATAAGCAACTACAAAAGGTTATCAAACAAAAGATTTTTCTTGGATTCTCAGATACAACCATGAACCATCTCATGTTGCATAAACTAGGAATCAAGACTTTTTATGGTCAATCATTTTTAGCAGACATTTGTGAATTAGACAAGGAAATGTTAGCCTATAGCCTTCACTACTTTAAAGAATTGATTGAGACGGGAAGAATCTCGGAAATCCGCCCTAGTGACGTTTGGTATGAGGAAAGAACTGACTTCAGTCCCAAGGCTCTGGGAACACATCGTATCAGTCATGCAAATACTGGTTTTGAGTTGTTACAAGGAACTGCCCAGTTCGAGGGGGAAATCCTCGGCGGTTGCCTCGAATCCCTCTACGATATCTTTGACAACTCTCGATATGCAGATAGCACGGAGCTCTGCCAAAAATACAAACTTTTCCCTGACTTGTTAGACTGGGAAGGAAAAATCCTCTTGCTAGAAACAAGCGAAGAAAAGCCTGAGCCGGAATACTTCAAAAAGATGTTGCGGACTTTAAAGGACACTGGTATATTCGAGGTCATCAGTGGACTCTTGGTTGGAAAACCTATGGATGAAACTTTCTATAACGACTATAAAGAGGCACTATTGGATATCATTGACAACAATATCCCGATTGTCTATAATCTAAACGTTGGCCATGCTACACCAAGAGCGATTGTTCCCTTCGGAGTCCACGCCCATGTAGATGCAACGGAGCAAGTCATTCGCTTTGACTATAACAAAGAAAGCTGAGATAGAAATCTCAGCTTTTTTCAGTATCGTTACTAGCATTTTCATCACATACTACTGATAACTAAAATGATAAAGTTGAGGCTGTTCCCTAACATGTGAACAAGTAGGGGATAGTAAATATTCTCCTTTTCTTTCACATAAATAATAGAAAAGGCAAGGCCCCCACCTAGATAACCGACTGCACTGATCCACTCGGATAAATCCAAACTGTGCATATGAGTAAGCGCAAATGCAAGTCCGACTATAAAGATACTCAACCAAGTTGGCAGACTTTTTCTCAAATATCTCAATAGAGTTTGACGGAAAAATAATTCTTCTACCAGAGGTCCAATGATACAGGCGAAAACTGCTATCAGTAATGGTTGCTCTTGAAAGGTACTTTGAATATTCGACTGGTTTAGGCCTTGTCCATCTAGTCCCAAAAACCGTCTCAACATTTCTGATATAGAGCCAAAGACAACAGTCATCAGAATGAGAAAGAGGCAGCCTTTTAAAACGCCAAAGAAGAATTTTCTCTTAGTTTTTCTAATCTCATTCCATTGTTGGATTAATTTATCCTTGAACAAGAAAGAGCCATATAGAGCTAATACTACATAGACTAGATATTCTAGATAATTCGCAATGGCAGATGGCATCACAGAAGCCAGCAATTTATCACCATCAAACACAAAAAGAACTGTATAGAGAATCGAAAAAATCAGAATTCCCTTATATTTGTTAGACATCATTTAATTTTCCTTTCCATTCACAATCATTCTCATGGTCATCAACCAACCCTGCAGCCTGTAGAAAGGACAAAACAGCGACTGGTCCAGTAAACTTAAAGCCTCGTTTTTTGAGTTCCTTGGATAATGTCTCAGATAAGGCCGTCTTGGCAGGGGCTTGGGCATAGTCAGGAACATCATTGGTGATGGTTTTACCATCTACAAAAGACCAGAGATAGGCATCAAAAGTTCCGAATTCTGCCTGAACTTGTAGAAAGGCCTGGGCGTTGACACGTGTCGCAAATATCTTGGCACGATTGCGGATGATGGCTGGATTATCCATCAAAGCTTCCAATTCTTCATCCGACATCTCTGCGACCGCTTGAATTTGGTAACCATGAAAAGCTTGACGGAAGGCTTGGCGTTTATTGAGCACCGTTTCCCAAGAAAGACCAGCCTGATAGGTCTCCATGCAGAGTAACTCAAAAAGAGCACGGTCATCATGGAGGGGCTGGCCCCACTCTTCATCGTGGTAGGCTACATACAGAGGGTTGTTCATTTTAACCCAACTACAGCGTTTAGACATCTTATTCTCCTATTTCACCAACATCTTAAGGGCAGATTTGATGTAGTTTTCAGCTGTATCAGAAGTTCCTTCAAAGAATTTCTTGATCTTCTTGAGTTCAGTTGCCTTGTAGCCCAATGCCAACATGGCTTCCATAGCTTCTTCCAGTTCTTGGTTGTCACTGCTAGATGGAACTGCAGCCTTAGCAGGGAGGTCGTCCCCTGCCACAACCACCTTTCCTTCTAGATCCAATACCATCTGTTGGGCTGTTTTCTTCCCTATTTTAGGGAACTTGGTCAAGTAGGTGATGTTCTTAGTCTCAATAGCTTGAACGAGGCCAGCATTGTCATCCGCCGCAATAATAGCAAGAGCGGAAACAGGACCAATGCCTGATACAGAAATCAAGCTGAGAAAGAGCTTTTTCTCGTCTTCTGAACGAAAACCGTAAAGTAGATGAGCATCTTCACGTACAACTTGATGCACATAGATTTGTGCTTCTTGATTGACTTGCCCTGAGTAGGCATAGGGGTTAGCTACGTGTAGGATATAGCCGATACCGTTAGCTTCAAGAACGATGTATTTGGCAGTAATTTTGGTAATAATACCCTTTAGATATTCGTACATAATTTTCCCTTCAATTTATACTCAATGAAAATCAAATCTAAACTAGGAAGCTAACCCTAGGCATAACTTGAGTTAGGCAAGGTAAGGCTGACGCAGTTTAGAGAGATTTCCGAAGAGTATTAGTATTTTCCTAGCTCTCGTAGGCTTGTGTGATTTTCCTGAATGCGACGGAACATCTTTTCCATGTCCGACTTGGTAAAGTGAACCAAAACAGGACGTCCGTGTGGACAGTTATAGGGGTTGTCACATTGAGAGAGTTGGTATAGAAGTTGTCTGGCCGAGTGGTCATCGATACGGTGGTTAGCCTTGATGGACCGCTTGCAAGACATCATAATCGCCAGCTCTGCTCGGTATTTCTTGATAGAAACTTCCTTGGTCAAGAGGAGCATGTCGCACATCTCATAGATCCCTGACTCGATTTCCTCCTCTGCCATCCAAATGGGATGTTCACGCAAGATAAATTGATTCTCCCCGTACTCTGCTAGAAAGACGCCAACTTCCTCTAAGAGAGGCATTCTTTCCTTGAGACGAAGGGCATCATCCGCAGGAAATTCAAAGATATAGGGCACTAGGAGTTGCTGCTGGCTCTGGTCAACATTGCCAATACTCTCACGGTACTCCTCATACTTAACCCGCTCCTGAGCTGCGTGTTGGTCTATGATGTAAAGCCCATCTCGACCTTGGGCAAAGAGATAGGTCCCGTGCATTTGCCCAAAAAATTCCAACTCTGGGAAGCTTGACGTTTCTTCTCGCTCTAGCTTGTCATAAGCCTTATCCAAACTAGCCATATCTAACTCAGGATGATCCAGTTGGTCATAGCTGATAGGCTTTCTCTCTGCAAAATGCAGTTTAGCAGGCTTGGTCAGCTGGTCCAAGGTTTCCTTAGCAAACAGATTCAAATCCTGTTTCTCTTCCGTCAGATTCACCTGATGGTCTGCTACCTCAGCTTGAGGCGGTCTTGTCAGCTCCGTTTGATCGTAGTAAAGATTATTTTCTTTAAGTGGGAGAATGGTTTGTTCTACTTTTTCACGATTGCGAACGGTAGACTTTGCAAGATTTTCCAAGGCATCTGGAATCAAGGTCTGTTCCTTTAGACTCTTTGCGATAGCTTCTGAAACCAGTGCCATCAGCTCTCTTTCCTTAGAAATACGCACCTCTTGCTTGGTTGGGTGCACATTGACATCTGCTAAATAAGGGTCGATATGGATATGAATGACAGCCAGTGGAAAACGGCCCACCATGAGTTTGCTACCGTATCCATCTAAAATAGCACGATTGAGCAGGAAGTTTTTGATATAACGGCCATTGATGAAGAGGCTGATATAGTTGCGATTAGCCCGTGTCAATTCCGGCAATGAGACAAAGCCTGAAATTTCAAAGTCTAGGTCAGAATTCTCAATCTCAACCATCTTTTTGGCACTGGCTAAACCATAAATTCCAGCAATGGCTTGACGCAGTTGACCCGTACCAGCTGTTCGTGTCATTTCCTTGCCATCGCTAATCAGGCTAAAAGAAATCTCAGGATGGGCTAGCCCCAGACGATTGACAATATCAATGATATGTGACAACTCTGCCTGCTGGCTCTTCATATACTTGAGACGAGCCGGTGTATTGAAAAAGAGGTCTTCCACACAAACCTTAGTCCCCACAGGACTGGTCGCTGGGCTAATCTCTTCAACTTCTCCCCCACGAGCCACTAACTTGGTCCCGTGACTTGCTCCATCCACCGCAGTCAACAAAGTTAAAACACTAACAGAAGCGATTGAAGGCAGGGCTTCACCACGAAAACCCAGCGTGCGAATCCTAAAGAGATCTGCCTGATTTTTTATCTTACTAGTGGCATGACGACGGAGAGCCAACTCTACTTCGTCGTGGGCAATCCCATGTCCATTATCTGTGATTTGAATCTTCTTGAGACCAGCTTCCTCAATCTCAATGATAATCTGACTAGAACCCGCGTCAATGGCGTTTTCTACCAGCTCCTTAACAACGCTAGCTGGACGCTCGATAACCTCTCCAGCAGCGATTTGGTTTGCCAACACCTCTGGCAATTCAATAATATGAGACATTTTTCAGCCCCTTTCTCAACTATTTTTATCTATTTCTCTGAAAATAAGCTAGTGCTATTATACCATATTTCACTCGTTTCCAAAAAAGTCCAAGCAGCAACTTTCTTCCCGATTTTACTAGGTTATTTACCAAGTTTGTGGTACAATAGGTAGAAACAATATTTTAAAAAGGAGAAAAGACACATGCACATTTTTGATGAGCTAAAAGAGCGTGGTTTGATTTTTCAAACGACTGATGAAGAAGCTTTGCGTAAAGCCCTAGAAGAAGGTCAAGTTTCTTATTATACTGGCTACGATCCAACTGCTGACAGCCTTCACCTAGGCCACCTTGTCGCTATCTTGACAAGTCGTCGTTTGCAGTTAGCAGGTCACAAACCTTATGCGCTCGTTGGCGGTGCTACTGGTCTCATCGGAGATCCGTCCTTCAAAGATGCTGAACGTAGTCTCCAAACAAAAGACACAGTAGATGGCTGGGTCAAGTCTATCCAAGGACAACTTTCTCGTTTTCTTGACTTTGAAAATGGTGAAAATAAAGCTATCATGGTCAACAACTACGACTGGTTTGGCAGCATCAGCTTCATTGACTTCCTCCGTGATATCGGAAAATACTTCACTGTCAACTACATGATGAGCAAGGAGTCTGTTAAAAAACGGATTGAAACAGGGATTTCTTACACAGAATTTGCCTACCAAATCATGCAAGGTTACGACTTCTTTGTCCTTAACCAAGAGCATAACGTAACGCTTCAAATCGGTGGTTCTGACCAGTGGGGAAATATGACAGCTGGTACTGAATTGCTTCGTCGTAAGGCTGATAAAACTGGTCACGTTATCACTGTTCCATTGATCACAGATGCAACTGGTAAGAAATTTGGTAAATCAGAAGGAAACGCAGTCTGGCTCAATCCTGAAAAGACTTCTCCATACGAAATGTACCAATTTTGGATGAACGTTATGGACGCAGACGCTGTTCGCTTCTTGAAGATCTTTACTTTCTTGTCACTTGATGAGATTGAAGACATCCGTAAACAGTTTGAAGCGGCTCCACACGAACGCTTGGCTCAAAAAATCCTCGCTCGTGAAGTCGTAACACTTGTTCACGGAGAAGAAGCCTACAAAGAAGCCCTCAACATCACTGAACAACTCTTTGCAGGAAACATCAAAAACCTTTCTGTCAAAGAGCTCAAACAAGGACTTCGTGGTGTACCAAACTACCAAGTTCAAGCAGATGAAAACCACAATATCGTGGAACTGCTCGTCTCATCTGGTGTAGTTAACTCAAAACGCCAAGCCCGTGAAGATGTTCAAAATGGAGCTATCTACATCAACGGCGACCGCATCCAAGACCTTGACTATGTCTTGAGTGACGCAGATAAGTTAGAGAACGAACTGACTGTTATCCGTCGTGGGAAGAAAAAATACTTTGTATTGACTTACTAAACTGTTCAACATTGATCTATAAATAAAGGAGTTAACCTCAAGAAAGGTAACTCCTTTTTGTTGTTAATAACTCTCATCTATCTATTTTTAATAGACAGGCTACGCAGTACAATGCGTAAGGTTGTTAGATTATGTAAGATAGAGAGATTTGAAGGACTGAGCCAATTAAACAAGCCAAACCCAATCAAACTACTATTTACGACAACGGTATCTTGAATATTCTTCTTGATGAGTGTTTGCAAAGATGATGATAGCGAATCCAACTCTTGGAAGAAATCCAAGCGATTATCTAACAATAAGATATCACTCATCTGCTTAGAAATATCTGCACTCTCATTCATCACCACACCGATATCTGATAGGGTTAGAGCCGCTGAGTCATTCAATCCATCTCCAACCATCAAAATAGTGTGACCTGCTTTCTGCAGTTCCTCTACTAACTCAAATTTCCCATCAGGTTTCAAGTCTGTATAGACCTGATCAAAGGACAAATCTTTGACTAATTCCTCTGTCCTAACCAAGGTGTCCCCTGTTGCCAGAATCAATTTTTTCCCTTGTGCCTTAAGTTTCTCCAAGGCTGCTTTTGCTTCTTTTCTCAAAGGAGTATGGATGCAGAACATTCCAATCAATTCATTCTGATAAGCCAAGAATAAGAGATTGTAGTGACTCTTGTACTCTTCAATTAAAGCATTTTGTTCTGAACTGATATGAATCTGCTCATCCTGCATCAAGACATAATTTCCAATAAGAACTGGTTGACCATCGATATGGGACTTAATTCCCTTGCTTGCGATATATTGGAGTTTCCCATGCATTTCCTCATGTTCAATCCCCTCTATCTCAGCTTGCTTGACGATGGCATTAGCAATAGGATGATAGATGTGCTCCTCAAGACAGGCACTGATTCTGAGAATATCTTCCTCACTATAGTTCCCAAAAGGTAACACCTTTTCAACTATAGGATAACTAGTTGTGATTGTTCCCGTCTTATCAAACAAGAAAGTATCGACTTCCAGATATTTCTCCAGAACATCTCCATCCTTAATCACCATTTCACGGTTCAACCCCTCCTTGATAGCTGTCAAATAAGCTACAGGAGTAGAGATTTTCAAAGCGCAGGAGAAATCGACCAATAGGAAAGAGATAGCCTTAGAAAAAGAACCCGTTAATAGGTAAGTCAGCCCAGCCCCCAAGAAATTATATTTGACGACCTTGTCCGCCATCTTGATGAAATAGCGTTGTTTCGTTTTCTTATTTTCTTCAGATTTTTTCATCAACTCAATCAGTTGTAAAATCCGGCTGTTCATCTGATTATCGGTTACACGAATGCGTAACTCTCCAGTTTCTAATACTGTATTTGCACAAACTAAATCAGACTCTCTTTTTTCAACTGGAAAACTCTCTCCCGTCAAGGAACTTTCGTTGACCATACCTAAACCTGAAACTACTTGTCCATCAAACAGAATTTCATTTCCTTGAGATAAGATCAAGACATCTCCTATTTGAACATCGGAACTCTTGATACTAACAACCGTATCGCCCTGTACTAAGAATACATCGCTCTCTTTTGCAAGAAGGCTTTGTTCTAAATCTGTTGCAGTTTTTTTCAAAGACCACTGATCTAAATGATTCCCCAAATCAAGCATAAACATGATATTACTTGCCGTCTTGGATTGGTTCATAAATAAGGACAATAAAATCGCTGAACAGTCCAAGACCTCCATCGTTAGTTCCTTACGCGCTAGAGTCTGATAGGCTTCTCTAACATAACCCAAAGCCTGATAACAAGTCCATATATAGCGAATAGGATACGGCACAAAACTACGAAAAATCATACGCTTAATCGCTGCACCTGAAACAATAGAATAAGCACTCTCTTCTCTACGAATGGGAAGAGTCATCAACTCAGAAACTTTCCCTTTATCAATTCTTTTTAAAAAGGCTTCTGCATTATCTAATACAGAAAAGCCTTCTTTTATACGTAGAGTAAAGTGCTGTTGATCCATGTAAAACTGGATAGACTCAATCCCCTTTTCATCTCTCGCCAAGGAACGAAGATAGTCTTGAATATCCAAGGTGAGTGAAAAAGAAGATGATAGTCGGATATGTTGGTATCCTCTATGTAGCACTTTAAAAGACATATTATTCTCCTATAAGGCTATCTAATTGCTCTTCTTTTTTCTCTTGCTCGTACAAATATTTGGCATCTTGCAAGACATCGTCTCCATGTTGCTTCACAACAGAAACAGATGCATCTAGCTCGTCTTTCAACTTGTAAGCCTTAGCCAAAGCTTTAGAATAACCTTTTTTAGCTTCCTTACTTGCTAAGATTTTCAAACCAAGGGTACCAAATGCAACACCACCCAAAAAGAGTGATGATTTTTTCGCAACTTTTGCGACGCTTAATACTTCTTTTAGCATACTTATTTCCTCCTTATCATTATTATATAGCAATTTAGATATAAAAGCAATTTCATTCCATAAATTGGAGAATTAGTTTTATTTCTACTGAATCTCCCATCTACTTATTCCTAAAGTTGCTTTCATTTGCCTCTTTTGATACACTTAAACTATGAATACAAACCTCAAACCCAAACTCCAGCGTTTTGCTTCTGCTAGCGCTTTTGCCTGTCCCGTCTGCCAAGAAAACTTGACCTTGGTAGAATCTAGTCTCAAGTGCACCAATCGCCATTCTTTTGACCTAGCAAAATTCGGCTATATCAATCTAGCACCACAAATCAAGCAATCGGCCAACTACGACAAGGAAAATTTCCAAAATCGCCAACAAATCCTAGAAGCTGGATTTTATCAGGCTATTTTAGAAGGTATCTCCGACTTACTAGCCACTAAACCATCCGCAAAAACAGTCTTGGATATCGGCTGTGGCGAGGGCTTCTACTCTCGTAAACTCCAAGAAGCGAACCCCGACAAGATCTTCTATGCCTTTGACATTTCAAAAGACTCGGTCCAAATCGCTGCCAAGAGTGAACCCAACTGGGCAGTCAATTGGTTTGTCGGTGACCTAGCTCGCCTTTCTTTAAAAAACGCCAGCATGGATATCCTTCTTGATATCTTCTCGCCTGCCAACTACGGTGAATTTAGCCGCGTTTTATCCAAAGACGGTGTCTTAATTAAGGTCATCCCAACTGAAAATCACCTCAAGGAAATCCGTCAAATGGTACAGAACCAGCTAACAAAGAAGGACTATTCTAACCAAGATATCAAGGAACACTTCCAAGAACACTTCAGCATCCAATCTATCCAGACTGCTTCCCTGACCAAATCCATTACAGCAGAGCAAAGACAAGCTTTACTCAACATGACACCCCTCCTCTTTCACGTTGACCAAAGCAAGATTGATTGGAGCCAACTGACAGAGATTACCATTGAAGCGGAGATTCTAGTTGGGAAAGTATTCTAATACTCTTCGAAAATCAAATTCAAACCACGTCAGCTTCGCCTTGCCGTACTCAAGTACTGCCTACGGCTAGCTTCCTAGTTTGCTCTTTGATTTTCATTGAGTATAAACTAGACTTCCCAAAGGTAGACAACTTACCGAAAATCTTCAATATTACAAAAACGCATAAGAACAGGTACTCAAAAACCTTAATCTTATGCGTTTTGTTATGCAAAAATAGCTGGAGTTTCTATACACATTAAGTGGAAATCTTTGAAACCAGTTCTTTTAATAACCATTGAATACCATATATTACATTTACCCCAAATATGATATAGGCCGTATAAATCAAGTACTTCGATTTTTCCCGCCTCAAAGAATAAACCTTGTACAAGATAAACAAATTTAAAATAATAAATAATAGAGACAAAATCTTCCCTCCAAAATCAATCCTAAAAGTACACAGTCAAGCATAGCTCTAATCTTTATTTTCGATTCGAGATGAAAAATTTATCAATGAACAGTAAGTGATATAAGGCCAGTACCAAACCCCAGAAACTACCACGAAAAGAGATTTCTTGATGATTGAGAGGAAACAAATCGTGGTTACCTATATAGAGGCAGGTCAAAATTATAAATAAAATCCAAAATAAATCAGTTCATTTGTATTTTGAAAAATATTTTTTCCACATAAGAACACCTTCTTTCCTACAAATATATTATAATACTTTATGTAGGCGGATGCAAGGAATATGAGGTAAGAGACTACAACGAAACATGAGGTTGAAAGAGAGTGTTATATCTTTACTGTATCTAGGATTTCTCTCTTTTTAGACAAGATTGACCCAAATTCACAGCATTCAAAAAAGCGAATTTCAATCGAAATTCGCTTTTTTACAAAATGTATTAGTATAAATCTTATATCTTAGTTCAAGTGCCAGATATCTTCGTTGTACTGAGCGATTGTACGGTCAGATGAGAAGAATCCTGCTTTAGCAATGTTAACGATGACTTTATCCAACCATGCGTCACGGTCTTCGTAGTCAGCCAACATTTGTTCTTTAACCTTGATGTAGTCTTCCAAGTCAAGAAGAGTCATGAACCAGTCTTTGTTGATCAATTCATTGTAAAGACGTTCCAAGCGCTCTTTGTTTCCAGCTGCAAGAACTGCATCGCTAACGATGAAGTCAACCAATGGTTTGATAGCATCACGAGCGTAGAATTCACTTGATTTGTATGCTGCTTTATCGTAAAGGTCGATAACAGTTTCTGAATCTTCACCAAAGATGTAGATGTTTTCGTCTCCAACCAACTCAGCGATTTCCACGTTAGCACCGTCCATAGTACCAAGAGTCAAAGCTCCGTTCAACATGAATTTCATGTTACCAGTACCTGAAGCTTCTTTAGAAGCAAGTGAAATTTGTTCTGAGATATCACATGCTGGGATAAGGAAGCTTGCTGCAGTAACGTTGTAGTTTTCAACCATAACAACTTGCAAGTGTGGAGCTACTGCTGGATCGTTAGCAATAACTTCTGACATGCAAAGGATCAAGTGGATGATGTCTTGAGCTATTGTGTAGGCTGGAGCTGCTTTACCACCAAAGAAGATTGTGATTGGGCGAGCAGGGATGTTACCAGCTTTGATGTCAAGATATTTGTGGATCACGTACAAAGCGTTCATTTGTTGGCGTTTGTACTCGTGAAGACGTTTGATTTGGATATCAAAGATAGAGTTTGGATTGATTTCCACACCTTGGTGTTCTTTCAAGTGACGAGCCAATTTACGTTTGTTGTGAGCCTTGATGCTTTCCAATTTTTCTTTGACAGCTGCTTTGTCTTCATAAGACAAGAGTTTTTCAAGTTCATCTGCTTCATGGTGCCAACCGTCTCCAAGAATCTCATCCAAGTAGTGAGACAAGCTTGGGTTAGCATGCATGAGCCAACGACGGAAAGTGATACCGTTTGTTTTATTATTGAATTTTTCTGGGTAAAGGTCGTAGAAGGCTTTCAACTCAGAGTTCTTCAAGATTTCAGTGTGAAGTGCTGCAACCCCGTTAACACTGTATCCGTAGTGGATATCCATGTGAGCCATGTGAACACGTCCGCTCTCATCGATAATTTGAACAGCTGGATCTTTGTATTCTGCTTTCACACGACGGTCCAATTCTTCGATGATTGGTACCAAGTGAGGAACCACTTCTTGCAAGAATTCAAGAGGCCATTTTTCAAGGGCTTCAGCAAGGATTGTGTGGTTAGTGTAGGCAGTCATGCTACGAACGATTGAGATTGCTTCGTCAAGCTCGATACCACGTGCAGTCAAAAGACGGATCAATTCAGGGATAACCATTGATGGGTGAGTATCGTTGATTTGTACAACAGCGTAGTCAGCAAGGTCATGCAAGTTGCTTCCTTTTTCGATTGCTTCGTCGATGATCAATTGCGCACCGTTTGAAACCATGAAGTATTGTTGGAAGATACGGAGCAATTCACCTTGACGGTCACTATCATCTGGGTAAAGGAAAAGAGTCAAGTTGCGAGCGATATCTGTCTTGTCAAAGTTGATACCATCTTTAATAATAGAAGAATCAACTGAATCCAAGTCAAACAAACGCAAGCGGTTTTTAGTTGCTGTTTCATAACCAGTAACATCAATATCGTAAAGAGTTGATGTCAAAGTAAAGTCTGCAAATGGTACTTGGTAGCTACGGCTTGAGCGAACCAACCAGTTTTGCTCTGTCAACCATGCATTTGGAATTGTTTCTTGTTGGTTGTTTTTAAGAACTTGTTGGAAAAGACCAAAGTGGTAGTTAAGACCAACACCGTCACCGTTCAAACCAAGAGTCGCAATTGAGTCGATAAAGCAGGCAGCCAAACGTCCCAAACCACCATTACCAAGAGATGGTTCCAATTCAACTTCTTCAACTTCGATCAAGTCTTTACCTGCAGCAGCAAGTTCTTTTTTGACATCGTCGTAAAGACCAAGGTTGATCAAGTTGTTTGACAAGAGTTTACCAATCAAGAACTCAGCTGAGATATAGTAAACTTTCTTTTTACCAGTGTTGACTGGTTTTTGGCTGCTTGCAAGCTTGCTGTAGTTAAGAAGAGCAAGGTAAAGCTCTTCATTGCTACATTCTGCAATGGTTTTATTGTAACGATTTTGTACAAATTCTTGTAGTGATAACATGTTTAAGGTGTCTCCTGATATTGTATTATTTCTTTAATTCTACCAAATTTTCATTAATTCGTCGATAGATTGTTGTCAAGTCAAGCAAACCTTCCTCGACAGCTGGTGTCAATTGATCTTCAGTCATACGCCAAGACCAGTTTCCACCAAGGGTAGATGGGAAGTTCATACGAGCTGTCTCATCCAATTCTAGCAAATCTTGCATAGTTGCAATTGCCATGAAGCTAACTGATGAAAAGACTGTACGAAGCATAGCATGTGGCACTGTTTCGTATTCTTTACGATTAGTGTAGCGAGCCATGTACTCACGAGTCGCATCATCAATCTCGTTACGGTACCAACCAAGGACCGTGTTGTTATCGTGTGTTCCTGTATACATTACTGAGTTAGCAGGTGCCAAGTGTGGGCTATCGATGCTTTCATCTTCTGGGTTGAAAGCAAATTGAAGAATCTTCATTCCTGGGAAGCCAGTACGTTCACGCAACTCAATAACTTCATCTGTCATGAAGCCAAGGTCTTCTGCGATGATGTTTAGCTCACCAAGTTCTTCCTTAACGGCTGCAAAAAGCTTGTAGCCAGGACCTTTGACCCACTCACCAGGTGCTGCTGTATCGGAACCAGCAGGGATTTCCCAGTAAGATTCGAAACCACGGAAGTGGTCGATACGAACGATATCGTAGATTTTGAAGCTTTCACGCAAGCGTTCAATCCACCATTTGTAGCCGTCTTTGTCCATTGCTTCCCAGTCATAGATTGGATTACCCCAAAGCTGACCAGTTGCAGAAAATTCATCTGGTGGGCATCCTGCGATACAAGTTGCCTTACCGTTGACATCTGTCTTGAAGAGATGTGGATTTGCCCACATATCGCTTGAATCTTCCGCTACATAGATTGGCATGTCCCCAACGATTTCGATGTGGTTGTCGTTAGCGTAAGCTTTCAATTTCAACCATTGTTGGAAGAAGAAGTATTGAGTCACACGGTGGTAAACCAACTTGTCTGCCAATTGCTCACGGTAGTTTTCAAGTGCTGAAGCTTTACGAGCACGAGCATCAGCATCTGGCCATTCTGTCCAAGCAAGATTGTCAAAATGCTCTTTAATAGCCATATACTCTGCAAAGAGTTCAAGCCATGATTGGTTGTCTTGAGCAAATTTCTCAAAATCTTTGACATCTCCTACCTCAAAGAAACGGTTTACCGCTTTTTCTAAAAGAGGACGACGTGCATAGTAGATTTTCGCATAGTCAACTTCAGACGCATCGCTACCAAAGTCAACTCCTTCAAGGTCACTTGCTTCCAACAAGCCTTGCTCCACCAAAATATCCAAATCGATAAAATGAGTGTTTCCTGCGAAGGCTGAGAAAGATTGGTAAGGAGAATCCCCGTAACTAGTTGTTCCTAATGGAAGGATTTGCCAGTAACGTTGTTTGGTGCGAACCAAGAAATCAACGAAGTCGTAAGCACTTTTACCAAATGATCCGATTCCGTATGCTCCTGGAAGAGAAGAAATGTGCATCAACACACCACTTTGACGTTTTTTCATAATAAGCACCTCATGTGTTTATAGTTAGATATTACATTTTTACGAACGCAAACGTTTGCGCCAACTAAAGTATAACCCATTTCTAAAATAAATGCAAGCGTTTCAACAAAATCTTTTTCAAATTATTTGTCTTTATAGCTTTGCTATAAAACTATATTCTTATTTTTTCACATCTACAAGCCATGAAAGCGTTTTCTTCAATTATTTTTGAATTGAAATTTATATGATTTCACCTTTTTCTTTCTATCTATATAACCAAATTTAGGAATTATTCAGTTACATGCTTTTTTAAAATTTTTTCAAAAAACGCTTGCAACCGTTTTCTGTTTGTGCTATACTAAGTTCATAAGAGAAAACGTTTGCGTTTCCTCGGAATCAAAATTTGTTATTCTTTAGGAGGAATACATTATGTCATCTAAATTCATGAAGAGCGCTGCTGTGCTTGGAACTGCTACACTCGCTAGCTTGCTTTTGGTAGCTTGCGGAAGCAAAACTGCTGATAAGCCTGCTGATTCTGGTTCATCTGAAGCGAAAGAAATCACTTTCTACGTTGAAGATCAATATAAAGCATTTGCTGAATCAGCTGCAAAAGCTTACGAAAAAGAGGCTGGCGTAAAAGTGACTATCAAAACTGGAGACCAAATGGGTGGTCTTGACAACCTTTCTCTAGATAACCAATCTGGTAAAGCTGCTGACGTTATGATGGCACCATACGACCGTGTAGGTAGCCTTGGTACTGACGGCCAACTTTCAGAAGTTAAATTGAGCGACGGCGCTAAAACAGATGATAAAACTAAATCTCTTGTAACAGCTGCTGACGGTAAAGTTTACGGTGCTCCTGCCGTTATCGAGTCACTTGTTATGTACTATAACAAAGACTTAGTGAAAGAAGCTCCTAAAACATTTGCTGACTTGGAAGAACTTGCTAAAGATAGCAAATATGCCTTCGCTGGTGAAGACGGAAAAACTACTGCTTTCCTAGCTGACTGGACTAACTTCTACTACGCATATGGACTTCTTGCTGGTAATGGTGCCTACGTATTCGGCCAAAACGGTAAAGACGCTAAAGACATCGGTCTTGCCAACGACGGCGCTATCAAAGGTATAGAATACGCTAAATCTTGGTATGAAAAATGGCCTAAAGGTATGCAAGATACGGAAGGAGCTGGAAACCTAATCCAAACTCAATTCCAAGAAGGTAAAACAGCTGCTATCATCGATGGACCTTGGAAAGCGCAAGCCTTCAAAGATGCTAAAGTAAACTACGGTGTTGCAACTATCCCAACTCTTCCAAACGGAAAAGACTACGCAGCATTTGGTGGTGGTAAAGCTTGGATCATCCCATCAAGCACTAAGAACCTTGAAGCTGCTCAAAAATTTGTAGACTTCCTTGTTTCAACTGAAGAACAAAAAGCCTTCTACGATACAACTAACGAAATCCCAGCTAACACTGAAGCTCGTTCATACGCTGAAGGTAAAAACGATGAGTTGACAACAGCTGTTATCAAACAGTTCAAGAACGCTCAACCAATGCCAAACATCTCTCAAATGTCAGCTGTTTGGGACCCAGCTAAAACAATGTTGTTTGAAGCTGTAAGCGGTAAGAAAGATGCTAAAACAGCAGCTAACGATGCTGTAACATTGATTAAAGAAACAATCAAACAAAAATTTGGTGAATAAGAAATTTGTTCAAGGGGGGTGGAAATCAATCCCCCTTTGAATTTATCAACAAAAACACAAATAGTTTAGGTTTTATCTAGAAACCAGTATCCTATGAAAGGAGTTATTATGGAAAAGCAACAACCTAGTAAAGCAGCCCTGCTGTCTATCATTCCTGGGTTAGGACAGATTTACAATAAACAAAAAGCCAAAGGTTTTATCTTCCTTGGTGTAACCATCGTATTTGTCCTTTATTTCCTAGCACTTGCAGCCCCTGAATTGAGCAATCTCATCACTCTTGGTGACAAACCAGGTCGTGATAATTCCCTCTTTATGCTGATTCGTGGTGCTTTCCATTTAATCTTTGTAGTTGTTTATGTACTCTTTTATTTCTCAAATATCAAAGATGCACATACAACGGCCAAACACATTAATAATGGTATTCCAGTAGCACTTACCTTTAAAGAAATGATCAAAGGAATCTATGAAAATGGCTTCCCTTACCTCTTGATTATTCCTTCTTACATTGCTATGACCTTTGCAATCATCTTCCCAGTTATCGTAACCTTGATGATTGCCTTTACCAACTACGACTTCCAACACTTGCCACCAAACAAATTGTTGGACTGGGTTGGTTTGACAAACTTTACAAACATTTGGAGCTTGAGTACCTTCCGTTCAGCCTTTGGTTCTGTTCTTTCTTGGACTATCATCTGGGCTTTATCTGCCTCAACTTTACAAATTGTCATCGGTATCTTCACAGCTATCATTGCCAACCAACCATTTATCAAAGGAAAACGTATCTTTGGTGTTATTTTCCTTCTTCCTTGGGCTGTCCCAGCCTTCATCACTATCTTGACATTCTCAAACATGTTTAACGATAGTGTTGGTGCTATCAATACCCAAGTTTTGCCACTTTTTGCTAAGGTTCTTCCATTCCTTGACGGGGCACTCATCCCTTGGAAAACAGACCCTACTTGGACTAAGGTTGCCTTGATTATGATGCAAGGTTGGCTTGGATTCCCTTATATCTATGTCCTTACTCTCGGTATCCTACAGTCTATTCCAAACGACTTGTATGAAGCAGCTTATATCGACGGTGCCAATGCTTGGCAAAAATTCTGCAACATCACTTTCCCAATGATCTTGGCGGTTGCGGCACCTACTTTAATTAGCCAATACACCTTCAACTTTAACAACTTCTCTATCATGTACCTCTTCAATGGTGGAGGACCTGGTAGTGTCGGAGGGGGAGCTGGATCAACTGATATCTTGATCTCATGGATCTACCGTTTGACAACAGGTACATCTCCTCAATACTCAATGGCGGCAGCTGTTACCTTGATTATCTCTATCATTGTCATCTCAATCTCTATGATCGCATTCAAGAAACTACACGCATTTGATATGGAGGATGTCTAAGATGAATAACTCAATTAAACTCAAACGTAGACTGACTCAAACCCTTACTTACCTCTACTTAATTGGCCTATCAATCGTGATTATCTATCCACTTTTGATTACCATCATGTCAGCCTTTAAAGCAGGTAACGTCTCAGCCTTTAAACTAGATACTAATATCGACCTCAATTTTAATAACTTTAAAGGACTCTTCACTGAAACCTTGTACGGTACTTGGTACCTCAACACTTTGATTATCGCCTTGATTACCATGGCTGTTCAAACAAGTATTATCGTACTTGCTGGTTATGCTTATAGCCGTTACAATTTCTTGGCTCGTAAACAAAGTTTGGTCTTCTTCTTGATTATCCAAATGGTGCCAACAATGGCCGCTTTGACAGCCTTCTTCGTTATGGCACTTATGTTGAACGCCCTTAACCACAGCTGGTTCCTCATCTTCCTCTACGTTGGTGGTGGTATCCCAATGAATGCTTGGCTCATGAAGGGCTACTTCGATACAGTGCCAATGTCTCTAGACGAATCTGCAAAACTAGACGGTGCAGGACACTTCCGCCGCTTCTGGCAAATTGTTCTTCCACTTGTTCGCCCAATGGTTGCTGTACAAGCTCTCTGGGCCTTCATGGGACCTTTCGGGGACTACATCCTCTCTAGTTTCTTGCTTCGTGAGAAAGAATACTTTACTGTTGCCGTAGGTCTCCAAACCTTCGTTAGCAATGTGAAAAACATGAAGATCGCCTACTTCTCAGCAGGTGCTATCCTCATCGCCCTTCCAATCTGTATTCTCTTCTTCTTCCTACAAAAGAACTTTGTTTCAGGACTTACAAGTGGTGGCGACAAGGGATAATATATCCCTGCCACCCTTTTTCATTTTTGAACTTGTCCTTACTTAGATAATCTGGTGAGAAATAAAAGCTTACTGAGGTAATGCTCCTTGTTTGTGGACAATTTATACTCTTCGAAAATCTCTTCAAACCACGTCAGCTTTATCTGCAACCTCAAAGCTGTGCTTTGAGCAACCTGCGGCTCGCTTCCTAGTTTGCTCTTTAATTTTCATTGAGTATTAAATCAAAAGCCTACTTTCAACCAGCATTGTAGCTGCCCCACTTGAAATTAAACACATTTCTCTATATAATACTCATATAGAGAAATGCCTTAGAAAGAGAATTATGTTGCCATATCCATTTTCTTATTTTAATAGTATCTGGGGATTCCGTAAGCCCCTATCTCAACGTTTTGGTCTCAACTGGTTCCAACTGATTTTTACCAGTATTTTCCTGATTAGCTTGTCTATGGTCCCTATTGCCATCCAGAACAGTTCTCAGGAAACTTATCCTTTAGAAACTTTCATCGATGATGTCTACACTCCTTTGACGAATAGTGTGGTTCAGGATTTGGCTGCCAATGCAAAGATTGTAGATGGTAAGCTGAGCTACACTGGTTCAACCCCTCATCAAGTCTCTATCCAAATCGGAGACCCTTCTAGTTCAAACTTCCCTGAGGAATTACTTCTGAACTTTGAACCTGAGAAACTCATCATCAGCAAGCAAGGAAAAGAATTGACCGGCATTCGCTATCACGCGATAACGACTGAGAGCTTCCAAAGCAAGGAAAGCTTAACACAAGCCATTTCTAAAGACTGGTATCAACAGAATCGCGTCTATATTAGTCTCTTTCTTGTGCTAGGTTCTAGCTTCCTCTTTGGACTTAATTTTTTTATTGTTGCTTTAGGTGCTAGCCTCTTGCTTTACTTCACGAAAAAATCGCGTCTCTTTTCATTTAAAAGCTACAAAGAGTGCTATCATTTCATCTTGAACTGTTTAGGATTACCAACCGTGATTGCCATGATTTTAGGTCTCTTCGGCCAAAATATGTCAACCTTGATTACCGTTCAAAATATTTTCTTTGTTCTATATCTGGTCACTATCTTTTACAAAACACATTTCCGTGATCCAGACTACCATAAGTAGGAGATTATTATGCCCGTGACAATTAAAGACGTGGCCAAGGCTGCAGGTGTCTCACCTTCAACCGTAACACGTGTGATTCAAAACAAATCAACCATTAGCGACGAAACGAAAAAACGAGTTCGAAAGGCTATGAAGGAACTCAACTACCATCCTAACCTCAACGCTCGTAGCTTGGTAAGCAGTTATACCCAAGTTATTGGCTTGGTCCTTCCTGACGACTCAGATGCCTTCTATCAAAATCCTTTCTTCCCATCTGTCCTCCGTGGCATCGCCCAAGTCGCCTCTGAAAACCACTACGCCATTCAGATTGCGACAGGTAAAGATGCCAAAGAGCGTCTTAAAGCTATTTCCCAGATGGTCTATGGTAAGCGTGTAGACGGTTTGATTTTCCTCTATGCCCAAGAAGAGGATCCTTTGGTTAAGTTAGTAGCAGACGAGCAATTTCCTTTCCTTATCTTAGGTAAATCTCTATCTCCCTTCATTCCACTTGTCGATAATGACAATGTCCAAGCTGGTTTTGATGCGACAGAGTATTTCATCAAAAAAGGATGCAAGCGAATTGCCTTTATCGGAGGTACTAAGCGACTCTTCGTAACACTAGACCGTCTGACAGGTTACGAGCTAGCTCTAAAACAACACCAACTTCCTCTCGATACTAATCTGACTTACTTTGCTACTGAATTTCTTGAAGATAATGGTTATCGCTTTAGTAGACTTCTCTTCAAACACAATCCAAATATTGACGCTATTATTACCATTGATAGTCTCCTTGCTGCAGGGGTCTGTGATTACATTGCAAAACACCAACTGGATGTCCCTGTCCTCAGCTTCGACTCAGTCAATCCCAAGCTCAACTTGGCGGCCTATGTCGATATCAATAGTTTGGAGCTTGGTCGTGTTTCCTTTGAAACTATTCTCCAGATCATCAATGATGCTAAAAACAACAAACAAATTTGTTACCGCCAGTTGATTGCCCACAAAATCGTTGAAAAATAAAAAAGCCCAACTCTGACAATGTGTTCCAGAGTTGGGTTTTTCGTTCTATTCGTTATTATAAATGATTATCAGCAAGCAAACTAACAAAGTTAGTCGGTAAGCTAGTGCAAGAAAACACTAATGGAATTTAAAGTTGTCATGAAAAATTTTAGTTTTCGACTTCGACAAATCGTCCGAGGATATGGACATTTTCCGAAACAGAAACAAAGGCCGTCGGATCCACTTGTTTCATAATCAGTTTAAAATCATTGAATTCTGCGCGAGTGATAACCGTAATCAAAACCGCCTTACGCTCGTGGTTATAGGTCCCTTCCGCATCATGAATGATGGTCGCTCCACGATGTAATTTATGGTGGATTTTTTCAATCACTGCATCAGGATTATTGGTCACAATCGTCGCCTGCATCCGTTTTTGTTTAGTGAAAACTGCATCTGTCACACGACTGGAGACAAAGATGGTAATCATGGAATAAAGGGCATATTTCCAGCCAAAGGTCAAACCTGCAATCAGCATGATTGTCCCGTTCACCAAGAAAGAGATGCTTCCAACGTTACGACCTGTCTTCTTGCGAATAGTCAGACTGACAATATCTGTTCCACCACTGGAGATGTTATGGCGTAAAGCAAAGCCGATTCCCAGTCCCATGACGACTCCCCCAAAAAGGGCATTGATGATTGGATCCTCTGTCAAGACCACCACTGGCACAAACTGGATAAAGAGCGAGCTCATGGATACCGTGATAAAGGTAAAAATCGTAAACTTATGTCCAATTTGGTACCAGGCCAAGATCATCAGTGGGATGTTGATGGCGTAAAATGCTACTGAAATTGGGAAGTAAAAGCCAAACCAGTGATTACTAAGCGCAGAAATGATCTGAGCCAAACCTGTTGCTCCACTTGAATAAACATGTCCTGGTTGGAAGAAAAAATTGACAGCTACTGCTGATAGAAAACCATATACTAGAGAAGCTGAAATTTTTTCATCGTATTTTTCTCGGGAGATACTTTGCAAAACACGTAAAATCTTCACCCGATAAGCAAAGCGGCGCAAATAATAGTGCCACTTTTTAGTTAGTTTCGTTTGTTTCATCTTGTTCTACTTGTAGATTGAGTTCCTCTAATTGTTTAAGAGCTACTGTTGATGGTGCTTGGGTCATTGGGTCGCTGGCCTTGTTGTTCTTAGGAAAGGCAATGACTTCACGGATATTTTCTTCTCCAGCGAGCAACATGACAAAGCGGTCAAGCCCGATCGCCAAGCCACCGTGTGGTGGGAAGCCATAGTCCATAGCTTCCAAAAGGAAACCAAACTGGTCATTTGCTTCTTCGGCTGAGAAACCAAGAGCTTTGAACATACGTTCTTGCAGTTCTTTTTGGTTGATACGAAGGCTACCGCCACCAAGTTCATAACCGTTTAGGACGATATCATAGGCAATGGCACGGACCTTAGCTAAATCACCTTCAAGCTCATGAGTAGTTTCTGCTTGAGGAAGGGTAAATGGATGGTGGGCGCTCATATAACGGCCTTCTTCTTCAGACCATTCAAACATTGGCCAGTCAACAACCCAAAGGAAGTTAAATTTATCCTGATCAATCAAGCCTAATTCTTTAGCAATACGTCCACGAAGGGCTCCAAGTGTTGCATTAGCTACTTCAAGCGTATCAGCAACAAAGAGAACCAAGTCTTTATCTTCAAGACCAAGCGCTGTTGTCAAGTTTGCTTGGATACCAGTCAAGAATTTCGAAACTGGTCCATTTAATTCTCCATCAACTACCTTGACCCAAGCAAGACCTTTAGCCCCATACTGTTTGGCTACCTCTGTCATCTTGTCAATATCTTTACGAGAGTAGTTGTCTGCTGCACCTTTAACTACAATGGCTTTAACAGCAGGTGCTTCTGAGAAGACTTTGAAATCAACACCCTTGACAAGAGCTGTCAAGTCTTGAAGCAACATCTCAAAACGAGTATCAGGTTTGTCAGAACCATAAAGGGCCATGGCATCATCATACTTCATACGAGGGAATGGCAGCGTTACTTCAATCCCTTTTGTTTCCTTCATCACGCGCGCAATCAAGCCTTCTGTGATGTCTTGGATTTCTTGCTCAGTTAGGAATGAAGTTTCCAAGTCGACCTGAGTAAATTCAGGCTGACGGTCTCCACGCAAGTCTTCATCGCGGAAACATTTGACGATTTGGTAGTAACGGTCAAATCCCGCATTCATCAACAACTGTTTGGTAATCTGCGGACTTTGAGGAAGAGCATAAAAATGCCCTTTATTAACACGTGATGGCACCAAATAGTCACGCGCCCCTTCTGGTGTTGACTTAGAAAGGAATGGCGTTTCCACATCGATAAATTCCAACTCATCCAAGTAGTTGCGTATAGAATGTGTTACCTTGGCACGAAGTTTAAGATTTTCCAACATTTCTGGACGACGAAGGTCAAGGTAACGGTAACGTAGACGTGTATCGTCATTTGCCTCAATCCCATCCTTAATCTCAAATGGTGTTGTTTTGGCTGTATTAAGCACAGTAAGAGCTGTTACATTCAGCTCAACCGCTCCAGTCGCCAACTTATCATTGGCTTGCTCACGTGCTACAACATGCCCAGTAACCTCAATGACAAACTCACTACGAAGGCTTTCAGCCGTTGCCATAACTTCTGCAGATACTTTTTCTGGGTTGATAACCAACTGCATGATCCCTTCACGGTCACGAAGATCGATAAAGATCAAACCACCAAGGTCACGACGACGGGCAACCCAACCTTTCAAGGTAATTTCTTGTCCGATGTGTTCCTCACGAACACGACCAGCATACATACTACGTTTCATGTTTTATCTCCTCTTTTATTCTGTTACTATTTTACCATAAAAGCGCAGGCTCTTCATGAAAATCATCAGAAAAGTTGAGAAGAATCCTGCTATAAATGAAAAAATCCAGCAAAGTCATTCGCTGGATCTTATTTTACTTGGTATTTCTTTATTTTTTTCGCTTTTCAGCAATCTCTGCAGCCTTTTTAGGGAGAACAATCTCCGTTGCATAGGCTGTCGCAAATCGCATAATACCTGCAATTGGTGCAAAGATAACTGCTAGATAGTTATAAAAGAAATCCCCTTTAAAAGCATAGGCAAGCCCTCCAATAATGAAGAAGAGAACAACTGCCTGAATCACTGCTAATAATATCACTCGTTTCATGACTTCCTCCTGAGTCTATTATAGCATCATTATCATCACAAATGAAATTAAATTGTTCAAGGCATGTAATCCTATACTGTAGGAAAGCCCTCCTTTATTCACATAGGCCAATCCCAAACTACAACCAAGTGAAGCATAAACTAGGAATTGTTGTGGAGTGCCAGGGAAATGAACAAGTGCAAAAATGATACTACTTACAAGAAGAAAGAGTACTGTCTGCTTGACGTTATCCTGCTGAGGGAAGACATAACGAGCTAACAGACCTCTAAAGGTCAACTCTTCTGTCAGGGGTGCAAAGACAACAATCATGAAGAAAGAGAAGAGAGGTTGATTATGAGTCAATTGTTCTGCCGTCTGTTGACTGACAGATGGATCATTTGGTAAGAAAGTTTGTACAACAATGATAAGGACCCATACCAAGGCAGGCAACCAGATGTATTTGTTAAGGCCCGTTTTTTCTATCGTAACAGTTCCTGTCTTATACCACTTGTATGTTAAGAAGGTAAAAGCTCCTGCCAATAAAATATAAAGCGGAAGAACACCGACTATAGGTGCACCTGAACCAAGAGCAATCAGAGGTAAAGCCTGAATAAAACCGTAGATAAACAAAAATGATAAGAAAGCTAGAACAAACCAGCCAATGTTTTTAAGTATTTTCATAAAAGACTCCTATTTAAAATAACGTTTTGTTTTTCTTAATTGTGCGATAGTTATATAAAGATGGATGATAATCAAAAGAACTAAGGCGACCAATTGTATTTCTCGTAAAATAACTGATAATACTATCAATAAAATATAGAGTGCGGGCAGTATAATTTGATCCAGCCTAAACATAGTTAAAAAGGCACTTTCCATCTCTGCCTGCTTTTCTCCCTCATCATAACTGTTAAGATATGCTAAAATATCTTTTGGAGTGTAATAAACAGACAGTTTATAGTGTCGAACGATAAAAATAGTTCGCAACAAGTAATTGGCAACAATAATGTATAAGCATAATAGAATAAGAGCAGGAAGAATTAGCAAGGTATTCTTAAATATCGGAGAAATCAGTATGATCCCACTGATCATCATTGCTATCATCAAAACATTTGAAGAAACCGAACCATAATCTAAGTAACGATAGGCTCTTACATAGGTCTGATCACTATCTTCTTCCTCTGCCACCCTTTGATAAAGAGTATAAACTGCACGACTTTTGCCAAGATAATACATGGCTAAGATGAAGGAAATTCCTCCAATAACGAGAGCGAATCCATAAACAGTGTGTAAGACTTGTGACATTTGAATCTGTTCAGCTATACCTCTAAGAGTGTAAGCAAAGGCTCCTACAAAAGCACTTAACATACACACTACTACTCTCAACCATTTACGATTATTTTTCATTTTCTGACCTCTATCTAAACTAGCCAATAACCTTAAATAGTTTCAGTGATCTTTTCTATTTAAAATAACGTTTCACCATAGGTATCTGCATTATATTGATATAAATATGGATTATAGCTACAGCTAAAAGACCTAATAACTGAATTTCTCCCGTAAGTACAGAAACGATATCAATCAAAATATACAAACCTGGTAAAACATATTGGTTTAATTGAAATAAAATTCGAAAACTCTGTTCCAAATTAGCTTGTCGTTCTCCTTCATCGTAAGAATTTACATAATCTAGCACATCCTTTGGAATAGAGAAAAATGCCAAATCAAACTGACGAAGAATCGAAATCGTCTTGAAAAGATATTTTTGAAGTACTGCAGCTAAAATAAGAGCTGGAACAGAAAGTCCTAGAACGATAAAACTTGTACGGAGTATCACCACTTCATTCATAGAGATGAATAAAGCTAATATAGTCATAACTGACACAATGTTAAAAGCAATCGTACCAAACTCGAGATTTCGATACATTTGTACATAATAAGTTTCATTCACATCGTCATCTATTTCCATTTGATATAAAGCATGGAATTTCCGACTCTTTTTTAAGAAATAGATAGTTAAAAAAATGCTAATCAAAGCTATCAATAAACAGGAAGCTGAAATCCAAGGAACTAGAGTATTCAGATTAAAACTTGTGCCCAATGCCCAAGCACGACCTGCAAGCATACCTGTAAAATATCCTAAAACACCAATCGCTAAGAAGTATAAAATTCGTTTCTTTTTCATATTCATCCCCCTCTAAACTAATCCAACTAACCACTGACCAAAGACTTTACCTGATTCATAAATTGCTGTCAAGCCCTCTGTTCCAAGTGATACCAAAAGCAAACAAACAACAAATAAGAGAATAGCTTGGTTTCTTGCTTTTTTCGCTCCATCTCCTAATGGCTCTTTACCTAGCCAACCTGCTAAATAAGCATAGAGGGCCACTGTTATAATCCCTAACTCCGTCGAAGAAAGAAACAACAAGACTGTCACCAAACGAACGACGTTGATCTGGACATTAAAATAATTTCCTAGACCTGCACAGACACCTGCAAGTTCTTTGTTCTCAGTATCTACTTGAAAACCTGCTAAAAATTCTTTCATAATTTTTCTCCTTTTACGATCTCTTTAAACTTTATCTTTCTCTCTACCCATCTAAAAACCAATAGTAGAACTAAGTTTATCCAGAAGAGGTATTTACTTTCAACGATAGTAAACCAACCAAATAGGGTTCCAATCATGGCCAAAAGATTAACGATAAATACAACTATACATAGATAATAAATTGCTTTATACTTGTTCATCATTGTTCTCCTTTTTCTTCAACCGATTGAAGATGGACAAGAGGGCTAAATTCAGCCAAAACAAATACTTACTTTCATCAAAATAAAACCACCCCAGTAATGTTCCAATCATAGCGAAAGCATTCACAATGAGGGCAAGAACACTCATGTAATAAATCACTTTAAACTTGTTCATCACTCATCCTCCTCTAAGCGAAAGACTGACTCGACTGGCTCATGGAATATCTGAGCAATCTTCAGGGCAATGACGATGGATGGCGTGTACTCATCTCGCTCAAGCAAGCTGATGGTCTGTCTGGAAACCCCTGCTAGCTTGGCCAGTTCAGTTTGATTAAGGCCATCGCGAGCCCGAAGCTCTTTTAGACGATTTTTTAGTTGCATGTCACACACCTACTTTCCGTCAAATTCAACGGTTTGGATATCCTCAATGCGTTGTAGTTTGAATTTTTCTTTTCCTTTTTTATTTACACGGCGTAGCTTGACCCACTCCTCATCAACATCTACAACTTCCCAATTGTCTGTCCCAAAAACTTGTCCAAAGATTGTTGGTTTTTTCCCAATCAATTCTTTTAATAATCTTGACATTTCTTTATTTCCTTTCTGTTTTTGCTCAATTCTTTTGATTTTATTCTCTAGTTTCTTGACCCTTTGGGTATGATAGAGATAAAACATAAACACAAGAGGTACAAATCCTAATGCCCACATAATCGTTCCTTTCTGCTATACTTTTCTTAACTTGATTTCATTGTAACACATCTTTTTATTTTTGACAATTATATTTGTCAAAAAGTTTAAGATTTTTGTCATTTTGCAAAAGAAAACGGTCAGGAATAGTATCCTGACCAGTTTATATGCTATTAAAATCCTAGTTTTTCAAAGATTTCTGAGAAGTTTTGACTGATAGCACCAAGCGAAACTTGAACTTCTTCTCGAGTTTGGTTATTCTTAACTGTCACTTGTCCGCTTTCGACTTCACTCTCTCCTAGAGTGATGATAGTCTTAGCCGCAAAGACATCGGCTGACTTAAACTGAGCTTTAAGCTTGCGGTTAAGGTAATCACGCTCTGCTTTGAAACCTTGTTGGCGAAGAGCCTGTACTAATTCCAAGGCCTTAACATTTGCTCCTTCTCCCAAGACTGCGATATAGACATCTAGGGCGTTTTCGATAGGAAGTGCTACACCTTGTTTTTCAAGGACCAAAAGCAGGCGCTCTACACCAAGTCCAAAACCAAATCCAGCAGTCTCAGGACCACCAAAATAGGCAACTAAGCCATCATAGCGACCACCCGCACAGACGGTCAAGTCATTGCCCTCGATTTCTGTGATAAACTCAAAAATCGTGTGGTTATAGTAGTCCAAACCACGCACCATGTTGGTATCGATGATATAGGCTACTCCGAGATTTTCCAACATCTGACGAACAGCATCAAAGTGAGCTTGGCTTTCTGCATCCAGGTAATCCAAGATAGATGGTGCATTCTCCACAGCTACCTTGTCTTCTTTTTCCTTAGAGTCCAAGACACGGAGAGGATTTTCCTCCAAACGACGTTGGCTATCCTTAGACAAGGTCTCCTTGAGCGGTGTTAAGTAGTCAATCAAGGCTTGACGATAGGCCGCACGGCTCTCAGGATTTCCAAGAGTGTTGAGATGTAGTTTGATGCCTTGAATGCCGATTGCTTTCAAGAAGTGGGCTGCCATAGCGATCGTTTCTACATCGGTAGCTGGATTGCTAGAGCCAAAGCACTCCACACCAATCTGGTGGAATTGGCGTAACCGACCTGCTTGTGGGCGCTCATAGCGGAACATTGGACCCATGTAGTAGAACTTGCTTGGCTTTTGCACTTCTGGGGCGAAGAGTTTGTTTTCCACATAAGAACGAACGACTGGAGCAGTTCCTTCTGGACGGAGGGTAATATGACGATCTCCCTTGTCGTAAAAATCGTACATTTCCTTGGTTACGATATCCGTTGTGTCTCCAACAGAACGACTGATGACTTCGTAGTGCTCAAAAATTGGGGTACGTACTTCTGCGTAGTTGTAGCGTTTGAAGATTTCACGCGCAAAGCCTTCAACGTACTGCCATTTGGCAGACTCAGCAGGTAAAATATCCTGCGTTCCTTTTGGTTTTTGTAATTTCATAGGGAATCCTCTTTCTAACTTAATAGTCCTATTTTACCATAAATGAAGGGATAGCGACAGTGTGAAAAGAAGACTAACACCTAAATTTCATTTTTGAGGTTAAGACTAGCTAGGAGAATCGCAAGCAAGGAAAGCCCAACAAACAGAGCCCATGTTAACTGTATATCCCATACTGCCACCAGTGAAAAACAGGCCGTCCCCACTGGTATAGATAGAGTAAACAACAAACCTAAAAAATTACTAGTACGAGAGAGAACCTCTGGAGCAAGATTTTTCATGAGCAGAGCACTAATTTTTGGAGAAATTTTCCCAGAAACATACATGGTAAAAAAGACGAAAAGCATCCCGAGCAAGACTTGGTTTAACAAATTAGATAGACCAACTAGACTGGCTCCTAATGTAACCCACATCATCAATCTAGGCAGAGATTGCTTCCCAAAATAATCATTGCCCGTAAGGCTACTGATGATAACCGCTAATAAGGTAATCAATTGTAAGATAAACAATGCATCCTTGTAGGAAAAATTCAGTAAGGAATGATTTAAAAGGAAGATGTTATAGATACCACCTAAGGCACCACCCAAAGCATTGATAATCAAGATAGCAAAGAGCATAAAACCAAAGTTTTTCTGTCCACTTTTAAGAAAAACGAGACGTAAGTTTCGGTAAATCGTTAAAAATTGATCTTTGATAGAAAGTTTCTCATTTTTCAGTGATTTACTATCAACAAGTGGAGTTGATAAGCTTAATTCAGCCCTTCCTAAAAAGAGAATGAGAGCTGACACTAGGAAAAATATGGCATTGATTCCCGCTACGAGCGAAAAGTTCTGTGTTGACACCCCTAATAGCCAAACTCCAAAAGCTTGGCCACCAATCGCAGAGATGTAGGTAATAAACTGAGAAAAGGAATAGGCCTCCATCAGATCTGACTCTGCTACCTTTTCTTTAACGAGAGGCATTCGCAAGCCACCAGCAAAATCACTGGCTACATCACTAAGGACATTGATGAGGCAAAGGGTCGAAAAGGCAAAGAAACTAGCTTGCTGAACAACTAGGGCTGCTAGAAAAAATAAAACCGCCTGAAATAAACCGACATAGGTCATCCATTTGACCTTGTCCTTGGTATAATCTGCCCGAATTCCCACAAAAACTGTAAAAAGAGTTGGAAGCATCATCACAACATTCGCCATAGCAACGGCAACAGAAGCCTCTGGCAAAGTCGAGGCATAGACCACAAATACCAAATTAAAAATGGAAGCACCAAAAGCATTGAAAAATCGTGATAAGCTCAAAACTCTGTATGCTTGATTTCTTAGTAATAGTTTCATATAGATTCCTTTCTTTCTCACATTCTACTTTTATGGTAGTTCTAGTATAGCATCAAGAAGCCCTTGAGAATATTTTTTGAATATATGCAACAGATTAAACGAATAACGAAAACGCTAGAATTTTCTACTACTAATAAGTATCTTCACAGTCCTATCGTTTCAATTTAATTTATCCAGTTGCAAATATTCAACACTCCCTGGCACTTCTATAATAGTCTGCAGATTTGCTACAACCAATCATTTCAAAAATACGGACAGCGTCCTCCATCTTTCTCTGTCCTTCCTCCACTCTTCCTTGCTTACTATCAAGCAAACCTTCTGCCCATAGGTAGACTATTCGAAAATAGGTTTCATTTTCTTCAAAGAAGTTCTTTTCAATTTGTTTTTTGAAATAGAGGGCATTTGTAAAATCATCAACTTCAATACAGGCCATAAAACCATTGAGGAGCAAGGTGTGCATCATATTCCGATTTTTCCCAACTCCTTGCAAGAAATCTGACTTCCACAACATTTCCCGAGTATACTTTGTTAAAAGCTGGACTGATAAAAGAGGAGAGCAGGAAGAAAAGAACGAAAGTTCATAGAGCCCCCAAATTTCAACAGAAAATAGATAATCATGTAGGACTCTTTCTTCCTCAAAGGTCAATGTAACCGTCTCATCAATGGCTTTCATATAGGATTTTATCAAAATAGCATTGAGAGTGTGTTGTTGTTTATCCTTTGAAAAAGGAAGTTGTTGGTATTCTCTCTGATAGAGAGTGCGCAAAGATATTAAATCTTGTGGATCGATAGCCTCAAATATTCTATTTCTAAATTCAGAATAGGCATCCTGATGAAAACCTCTCGCCAAAAATAACAATTCTTCCATACTCGCATGAATATTCTCCAAAGCTGTGATTAACTTTGGAGCAGATATTTCACTCTGACCATTTTCAAAACGCGACAATAAGGATGCTGAAAAGCGTCCACCTGTTGCTTTTCTCAAGGAGATTTTTCTGGACTCCCTTAACTCTTTAAAAACTTTTCCTAAATTCTTCATCCTCTTACCACTCGTCTTTTATTTTTTCCTATTTTACCACATTTCCTAATAAATACTAGTTCCAAGCCAGCATTTACAATCTGCCACAGGCATGATACAATGAATAACATCAGATATACGAAGGAGAACTTATGAAAAAGAATATCTTGACAACCCTTGTAGCTGCTCTTGTCTACTTTCTCTGTATCGGAGTGGGGGTTCTACTAGGGAACCTTGTCGACCACACTGGAAATATGTTTTACGCCCCTGCCTTTTCTGCCCTTGTGGGTGGTAGCGTCTATATGATCCTTTTAGCAAAAGTGCCTCGTTTTGGAGCGATTACAACGATTGGGCTTGTGATTTCTCTCTTTTTCCTCGGGAGCAAGCATGGTGCTGGAGCCTTTCTGCCAGGAATTATCTGCGGTCTTGCAGCAGATGGCATCGCTCACCTAGGCCACTACAAAGATAAGGTCAAGAACCTTCTTTCCTTCCTAGTTTTTGCTTTTGGTACTACTGGTCCCATTCTACTCATGTGGTTGACCCCTCAAGCCTATATCGCAACTCTAGTCGCCCGTGGAAAATCTCAGAACTATATCGACCGTATCATGGTAGCACCTAACCCTGCTACCATTCTTCTCTTTGTAGCAAGTGTCCTCATCGGTGCTTTACTTGGCGCCTTGATCGGACAAAAACTTAGTAAAAAATTTGCAGATAAAATGTGATAAAAAAAGAGCTACTAAGCTCTAAGAAGGTAGACAAACCCTTTCGGTAATTAAAGGAGCTTGGTTACTACATCTTGAAAACTCTTAGAAATGCAGATATAATGCTATTTTTAAGAGTTTTTTTATTTTCTCTAGTATAGTAAAATGACCCAAAAATAGTACACAATGTGGTATAATTTTCTTATGGCATATTCAATAGATTTTCGTAAAAA